>NZ_JBMKIA010000029.1:1500-44547 GCF_049238215.1 Enterobacter cloacae complex sp. IR5441 | reverse complement strand
CAGCCCTCGCTTCTGAAAAGCCGTCAGGAAACGGTAAAATCCAACCAAGTGAGCAACTTCACTTGATCAAAGATCTAAGGCTAGAATGATGGAATTCCAACCTTAGTTTGCAAATAGCCAAAATATGAAGACAAGCCGATGAGTGAAGGCTTCCATATGAGCATCAGCAGTAACCTGGTTAAGTTCATGCTCAAGGCCTATAACGAGCAGGTCCCACACTTTACTATTCATGATCTGCGCAGGACTGCGCGAACGAATTTCTCAGAGCTAACCGAGCCGCATATCGCCGAAATAATGCTTGGCCACAAACTGCCTGGTGTGTGGTCAGTGTACGACAAGCACACCTATGTTGAGGAAATGAGAGTGGCATATGGTAAGTGGTGGGCCCGACTTATGAGCATCGTCGAGCCCGACATTCTGGAGTTCACGCCGCGTCAGGTCGGGTGAGACGGCCTTTATCATCACGGGTTAGGTTCAGGTGAGACATCGGCTTACGGGTTGATCGTGACATCTCTTTAATCTGCCAGGCGGTGACTTTGGTTCTGAGCCATTTATTGGGTCCACCCATGTAAGCGCAATCTGGCTCAGGGAAAGGGTTCTCGTTTGGGGCTCTTTTCCTGTAGCGTTCGAGCGTACGTGAGGAAATACACAGCTGCCCGCAGATGTCTTTAGTGCTCATCAGCTCAAATTTATTCGTTGCTTTGCTCATCTTCGTTCTCCAAGGGCCCCAACCGGGGCCGTTTGATAATTCTTTATCAGGACGCCTGGCCGGGAAGGGCACGCAAGCGGCGCATGCCTGTCATTGCCGTGGCCACATAGCTCGCCTTGCGGTTCACCACCTCCACCCAGACCTTCACGCCTTCAACCTTCACCGTATACGTCTCTTTCATCTTGCTGCGCCCATAGTCGCCGTATCTTTGCTGGTGGGCTGCCAGCGCGATGTCGCATGCCTGACGCGCTAACGGGGATTGCTGGTTACCTCGGTTAATCAGTCGCATGGCCATCTCCTTCGATACGCTTAAACTTGATCACATAGACCCATGGGTTAGCGCGCCAGCTGTCAGAACCGTAGATAGACCGCCATAACGCTGCGTAAGCCTCTTTAACGTCACGTGCCGAGGAGCCAGAAATTCCCTCCGAACGTGCGTCTTCCTCACTGATATCGTTCAGCTGCTCGACCCGTACATCGGTGATCTCCAGCAGAATACGGCTGGCCCAGCGCGGCATGTGGATGCTGGGTGTCCAGCGGACATCCTCTGCCGGCGGCACGTTCTCGTAATGAGTTGGAACATGCGCAGGGTAATTCGCGCGATAAAGTTTCAGATCCGGCGCGCTTGCTCCAGCCTCTGCCCACGTCTCCCGCACCCAGATGCGATCACCGACGACACCGAACGGGCAATGGATTGCGATATCTTCAATTTTCGGCAACAACAGTCCGTTAAGAGGCCTGCTTAACCACATACCGGATAAACTTCCGCTTAATGTTCCCTCTGGCTGCGGCTTGATGATCCGCCGCGTCTGCGTCTTCCGTCCATCGAGGATCGCCCGCACCATCTCACCGTTAAAAATCATTCCGCGTTCGATAATTTTCGTCATATCGTTACCGGGAGGGCGAACCCTCCCGCCTCCCTTAGGCCACATATTCCGGTTTCATATCATCGAGGGTGATGCGGTACTTATCGTGCAATTCATCACCCAAGTGCCGTTTAGCCGCCAAGAGCATCTTTTCAACTTCCTCGAAGCGTTCTCCCGCACCTTCCACTCCCGGTTTTGGAAGTGCTTTGATAGCTGTATCAACTTTGTTTTTCGCATTCACAAAGTGGTACCGGCGCGTAGCTTTGTTTTTCAGTTCGGTGTGCAATGCTGCACCCAGTACGGATTTAGAAGCATTGATGTCGTTTCCGACGGTAGTGGCATCGTCCAGAGTTTCAGCAGAATCAATCCGTTTACGGTATTCATCAGCCAAAGTGTCGATATTTACTGAGGACTGCTGCGCGTTCTGTGTGGTAGATAAGTTGTCATCAGTAATTTCAGTCAAACTTATGTGCTGCACAGGGGCAGGGTTTACCTCCCGTTCTTCACGCCGATCATCCAGCTCGTCCGGGGTATAAACGCCCAGAATCACATCCGGGCAGAACAGGCGGGCCCAGCGCTTCACTGCGAGATATGCAAGCTGCTGGCGCGGGTCGTCAGCCCAGAGCGTTGAGTTACGGGTGCGAGCCTGAGCCAGCAGTAAATCGAGTTCTCTCGGCTGATCTTCACCCTTCAGGGTTGCGCGGATAATAATGCCGATCCCGGCTTCGTCAGCCAGGGTCCAGCCAGGGACCCGGTACTCGCCTTTTTCGCCTTTACGAATATGGAATTTTCCAACAACTTTTTCCCATGGCCCGTACCACTCATATTCAAAGCGGCTGGCAAGCACGCCGCTACGCGAAATGACGGCATTGACCAACTGCGCTTCGTACCCGAGCACACCATTAATCAGGTGCGTCTTCTGTGCTACAGCAAAGGGATTCATCTGCCATTGTGCTGCCTGCATCGCTACGGCCATGCAATCGGCCTGATTGCCCTGAAGATGCTTAGGAACTGTCGCGGTGCCCTGAGCCATAATCTGCGCAAAAGTGCTGATGGCGTTAAGGTATTGGGAATCGAACAGTGCCACGTTGGAATTAATAACGGTGTTCTGATCAGCAACGGTAACGTTGGTATTTTGCATATATCCCCCTTATGCCTGAGTACGCAGCGCTTCGAGGCGGCGCAGGTCGAAGTCGTTCAGTTCGTCGGTGTAGTCGGCAGTGATTGGTGCTGGCCATTCACCTGTGTCGAATCCGGTTGCGATAGCGCGCATCGCTTTGCGGTACTCGAGCATGCCCAGCTCCAGCAGTTCAGCGGATGCCTCGATGATGGCGATCCAGTGGTAGTTCTCGTCTTTGTTGACGAAAATCCAGAAGAACTGGTCCAGCGCCGCGGTTTCGCAGTACATGGCTGCGCTCAGGTGATAGTCGCGGTCAATGATTTCCCGGTGCAGTCTGGCGCGCAGGCTTTCCTGCTTTACGTTCCACATGCTGATAGTTTTCAGGTCTGCGCCGATACGCACACCGTCCAGGTCGATCTCGAGGTCCGGGCGCACACGAACTTCCAGGCCCGTCTCCTCGTCAAAGCCGAAGTAACTCACCTCGACGGCACGGCTCGGGTGGGTCAGCAGCATGCTGGCGGTCGGGTGAGCCAGAAGCGCTTTTTGAATATTCAGTGCGGTGCCCAGCTGCTGGCGGGTAACCAGCACTTTCCCCTCCGGGTTATCGCGCCAGGCATCCAGCAGCTCGTCGGCAAACACGGCATCTGGTTTGACTGTCTTCACGGCCTGAATCAGATCGGCCTTAGTGCCAGATACTTTCAGCGGCTGTGGCTTCTGCGCTTCCTGCGCCACCATGTCAGGGTTGATGATCGCTAACTGCTCGAGCAGCGCGTCACGGCTGCCGCTAGTTTTAACCGGCGTCGGCAGGGTGGCGTTGTACTCTTTGATGCAGGCTTTCATTGCCGTTGCCGTCTGCTTCTGGTCTGCATCGATACGCTGGAAGTTAGCTGGCAGCGTCATATAGTTCTGCGCTGTTTCTTCCAGGCTAGCGCCCAGCGGCACCTGAGCGGGCAGCGTGGCGTTATGCTCTTCAAGAAATCTTTTGATATCGTCTGCGCTCAGCAGTACAGGCAGGCCGTTGTTGTACTCATCGATAAAGGTGCGCAGTGTCGCCGTGGTGGTGAATGCGCCTTCTGGGATAACCGGTTCAATGCTGAACTCCGCATCCAGCTGTTCAGGCTGCAACGCCAGCGCATGCACTAAGTTGCCCATGTCCAGAACAGCGGAGCGCTCTTTGACGATGGTTTTTTCAACGTGGCGCGCATTGAAGTACATCAGGCTGACGCGGGCGTCTTTTACCTGGGTTGAGCTGATGCCGTTGGCGGCGTGGTAAACCTCGTTCGGAAGACCTTCATAGCGGCCTGGCTCGAAATAAGCAGGATATTCAACAGATGGTTCTTCCTGATGCACTTCTGGTTCGTGTTGTGCCGATTCTGGTTCGCTTTGAGCAGGTTCTGGCTCTTCCTTGATGGCAGAATCTGTTTTTTGGTGATCACCGGCCTGTTCCTGATTCGCCAGGCTTGGCGCGGCAGCGGCCAGTATCTCTACCGGAGCTACGGTAACTGCTTGCGTATCAACTGCATCAGCGCCTTCGCCTGGTTGTACCGGATCAGTATTTTCGACTTTCTCTGGCTGAGTCGTTTCCATCTGCACATCGCTGGTGGTCTCCGCTGCGTTTTCCGTTTTTTCGGCTTCATTTGAGGCGTTTTGGTTGAGCAGGGCATCAATGGAAAATATGCCGTTGCCCATACTTGTGATTTTCGGTTGTCCTTTCGCTTCCTCGGCGCGGCGGCGCGCACCTTCTTCACGAATCCGTTGTAAATTCTCTTCGTGAGTAGTGGTGGCCACACGCTGGGTCATTTCCCATTTCGGATCTGTTGGGTCGCTAATACCCTCGACAAACTCACCACGTTCGGCTGCCAGCTGCTTGCCCACGTTTTCACGTGAAATACCTGGAGCGGCAGAAGGCAGCGGCATTAACTCTGTTGTCGAATTGAAATTTGTTGTCATCGTTCGATTAACAAATTCCAAGTGAGCAGCAGGCGTCTTGTGGATGTTCTCAGGAGCGATACGCACCAGGTTAAAAATTGCCGTCCGGTTAACCGCCAGAACGCCGGGCTGGTTGCGCAGAATGCTGCTCCATGATTTCCACGGCTCCTCTTTTTTAGCGACAATTTCCTTCGCGCGGCGCAGAACGCTGCCTGGTATTTCGTGTGGGTTGAAGTCCATCGGCAGCAGGGCGCAGGCGATCTCGAGATCGAGAGAGTCCAGCGTATGGTGTGCGCCTTCGCCGCGGTCAGTAACATGGCCGCCATCAGCGTTAGTGCCGGAATCAGTACGCTGCACGCTGCTGATGCGGTTTCCGGCAGCCCATTCGCGCGCCAGGATGCCACGGTCAATGTAATCAGTTTCAGTCCATATTTTGGTGAAACGAAGAACCAAAGCGAGTTCGTGACGCTTCTCCTGGCTGAACACCTTGCGAATGGCGTCGGTATAGCGCCAAAGGTCTTTGGTATCGTAACCCTTAACCTCTTCGCAGTTTTCTGCCGCCAGCAGCAGGTTCTGAACGTAGCTGTTGTCAGTGTCCATCTCGAGCGTGCTGATAGCTTCGTACTCCTCGCGGGTTACGTGGTGGCGCATTTCGTCGGTGGTGAACTGTGAAAGAAGTTGTTTGCGGAAGGGCATTCTGCACACTGGATAACGGGTGTTTTCATCGTCGTGCTCGCCGATCTGGATACCGTCATCAATAGCGATATGCTGATCAGTTTCAACCCCGGCGTCGCTGGTTCTTTCTGATTTGAGCAGAGTAAGCTTTCCGTTCTTCCACTCTCTCACTACCTCATTACGGTCACCGGCATCAACTCTCAACCAGTCGGCCATGAAAGCAGCAAGTAGCTTTACTTCGTGCTCTTCATCTGGCGCGAATACCTGCTTAATCGCCTGGACCAGTTTCCATTCAGCGCTCAGGCTGAGTTCGGCAACTTCAGGGGTGTCATTCTTCGCCAGGAGCAGATTCTGGAGATAGGTGTTGCCTTCATCCAGCGACATTTCGCTGGCAGCCAGCTGCTGCTCTTTACTGATATGCGTCTGATATTTGTCGCAGGTCAGGTGGAAGGCAAAACGGACTGCTGGAGTACGGTTTTCAAGCGTAACACTCTCGTCGATAGTTTCGACTTTAACGGTCGTTTCCGGAGCGGAAGTGTTGTCCACAGGGCTAGTCGACTCAGCAACAGCCTTTGGCAGCCAGGTGCGTCCATCGTCCTGGAGTGCGTAGCGCTCGCACCAGGTGTAATCCACAGTGCCTTCTTACGGAAGGTCGTTATATACGGGGAAATCGGTGCGGATCGGTTTGGCGTAGTCTTTACCGCGGCCAGTTTCTTCAATGCCTGCTTCTTCCAGTGCAACATCGAGTTGGAGATTGGCGCGGGCTGCACTTTTCGCAGTGAACCAAATAACCGCATCTTTCTTGCCAGATTTCTGACTGGCTTTGAGCAGATGGAAAAATTCCATGTCAGATCCTCATTTTTGGATGTAAGATCCCCGGGCCAGAAATAGCGCCCATTGGGGGTGTTTTTGGTTTGGTATAAATTCCGGTGTAACTTTGGTCGGTGTCACCGGACGTATAGGCCCGCTTCGGCGGGTTTTTACGTTATGCTTCGTGAGCCATCTGGTCGAACGAAGCGCAACGCACAGAACAGTAATCACGTTGTTCGCGTTTCAACTGCGAGCCGTGGATGAAGAGCAGTTTGTTTTTAACTTCCTTCCCTTGCTCGATCGGCTTGCGGCAGTACGCGCATTTCTTTTCCTGCATAACGCCCTCCGTTAATGGCTAAGGCCATTTCCAACGCCGTTTAAATAGACCTCAACCAGCAAATCTTTGGTGTAGGTGCGTTCGACGCCACGGTGAAGATACAGACGGCCTCGTGCATTAGCAGACGCGGTCCAGGTTGAATCTTTGTGTTTGACGAGCATGCCTGGCATAACTGCGCCGCGGTTGACCGTCTGGGTGCCATAGTGCTGATGAACCATGATGATTCCCTCTTGTTTGCCCTTGTCGCCAGGCTGGCGGAACATTTCTTAACCTGACAACGGTGCGCTTGTTGTCGATGAATTCAATGATGCAACATTAAGTTTCGCTTGTAAAGTGATGTGAAAGTATAAATTTCGTATCGAGGCAAAAAAAAGGCACCGTTCAGGTGCCATTCGATTTATCGTGATGAAAGATTTATTTGTGGTTGTTGTTTATCAGGTCGTAGACGTCGTTCTTGAGCAGCTCTAAATCATTCAAGACGCCTTTCGTATGAAGGATAAGACGTAGCTTCTCAGCTTCGGGAAGCTGATTGAAGAGAGAAAGCATCACTAATTCAGTTTCGTCCAGCTCCCTCTGAGAGCGTTCGGAGGAGTCAATTTCTTCTATGGGGAGAAAGAACCAGTGCTCGGGTTTACCCGTGGCAGCGGCTAACCGTTTTAGTCTTTCACCACTCGCAACGTTTTTCCCTTTGGCCCAATTTTGCACAGCCGTGTGAGAGAGCATGACTTTCTTGGCAAGATCGGATTTGTTCCAGCCGTTTTCTGTCATGACCTGTTGAATTCGCTTGGCAAACACTGGGTAGTTAATCTCATTCATACGCACATTTTACAACCTAAGGTTTCGCTCAGCACTAAAACAATATCTTTCGTTTGTTGAAACATAAACTTTCGTCATGTATGCTTCGATCCATCTACAAAAGGAGAGCACATGAACAAAGAAACTCAGCAAAAAATTAGTAACGCAGCTTCCCGGGCCTCTATTGGTAAGCATTTTGGTATCAGCGGTCAGGCTGTCGGGAAGTGGATTTATAAAAATGGAATTCCACAGAAACGCATCATCCCGTTATGCCAGCTCCTGGGCTGGGTGGTTACCCCTCATGAAATTGATCCCGAAGCATATCCAAATCCCACAGACGGGCTGCCAAAACAGGAGTCCTGAACATGCACGCCATTTCATATCAACAAAATACCGGATTAACTCCGGTTGCGATGATAAATCGCAATCAGCCAGGCGCGGCAGATAAGCACGAACAGATCCGCGATGCCGTTCGTGCCTGGGCCGCGTCACTGGATAACCAGGATGTCGTTGCCGGGATCATCGTTGAGGAGTGGGAACGACAGGGCGGCGCCGGGCTGGAATTTCCCGAAGACCTGAGCCGTAAGCGTCAGAAACTCTTCCGCTGGCTCGATGGTGATACGGAGTATGCGCGCAAAAACATCAGCCAGCTGTCGCCCGCGATCATCGCCGTTCTACCGCTTGAGTTCCGTGGCCGCCTGGTACCTCAGGACTGCTTTATGACGCGTTATGCAGCGATGGAGAAGGAGATCGGGGAAGCGAAACGCGCGGTGATTCTGAGGGCGCCGCAGCACCAGCTGGTGAAAGAGGTGAGGGAGGGCATTGAACACCTGCTGGCGCTTCTGCCTGGCGAGGCTGTTGTTCAGGTTCTGAGTGGTCTCGCAGTCATGGGCCCGGGCGTCATGTGAGGTGTGCAGTGAATCATGTCGAATTTATTGAAAAGCACGTTCGCGAAGAACTTATCCGGCAGGGCTTCACCGCAGCTGTCGCGCAGGGGGGGGGCATTCCAGGCCGTCGATATGTACAAGCGAATGTCTCAGGCAAGTCGTAAGGGGAGGATTTTCGATGATGTTTTGCGTCACGCGAAGTTATGGGCTGAAAAACAGACTGTGCCGGCAGACCGGTTTGAGTCGAAGCGCATCAAGCGCGGTAAGCAGCAGGGGCTGTTCTGAAAGAGGTGAAGGCCGGGCCGCGCCAACGGAACCGACCTTCGATGTAATTCAAGGCGAAATTACGAGGGGATTATGACAGAAAAAACAGCTAGTAAAAAAGAAATACGAGATTTTTACATGTGCTCATTCTGCGGAGTTAAAAGCACCGAGTTCAATGGCTCACTTATTGCTGGGCCTGGTGGATGCATCTGTCAGGACTGCGTTTTTTTGTGCGTCGAGGTGATCTTTAAGCACTCAGCAAAAACTGACGAACCGACAGCACTTTAAGCATTCAGAGGTTTTTATGCGTGATTACGGCAAGGTGCATACATCTTTTTGGATAAGCGATGGAATGCGGCGAGTTTCTGATGATGCTCGTCTGCTTGCGCTGTACCTGCTCACGGGACAACACACGAACATGATTGGGTGTTTCCGTCTGCCTGATGGATACGTTTCAGAAGACCTTAACTGGAGTTCCGAAAGGGTTTCGAAAGGGTTTGATGAACTATCCAAGAACGGTTTCGCAACGCGTGATATTACCACGAAATGGGTTCTGATCAGGAACTTCATGAGCTGGAACCCTGTTGAGAATCCCAATCAGGGTATAGCGGCCATGCGCTTATTTTCACAGGTGCCGGATAAGTCGTCCGTCAAGCCAGAGCTGGCGCGGATTATGAATGATGCGATAGCTCATTTCGGAGGCGCAAAACTAAAGGGTTCTGAAAGGGTTTTGGAACCGTTCCTTAACCAGGAACAGGAACAGGAACAGGAACAGGAACAGGAACAGGAACAGGAACAGGAAGAAGAAAACATTTTGGGGCATGGCTCCGCCACACCCCCAGGTAGTGATGACTCCTCCGATGGTGTGACCTCTCAGAAAAAAAATCCCTACCCTGACGACTTCGAACAGGCATGGGCGATTTATCCAAAGCGTTCAGGCGGCAACAGCAAGGCTGACGCCTGCAAAGCCTGGAAGGCCAGGGTTAAAACAGGTGCCACAGTTCAGGAGTTGCTTGACGGCACCCGGCGTTACGCTGAGTTCGTGAGGGCTACAGGGAAGCTGAATACGGAGTACGTGAAGCAGGCGGCAACGTTTTATGGCCCTTCGAAACACTATGAGGAAGCCTGGGAAGTGACGGCGCCATCAGGTATGCGCGATCTGAATGCCATTTCTCGTCCAGATAAATCCATCCCACCAGGGTTCAGGGGGTAGCGATGAAAAATATGATTGGTACTGGAAGCGCACTTGAGCGCCTGAAGAAAATTATCCCGGCCAGCGTTCAGCCAAAATTCACCAGCGTTGAAGAGTGGCAGGCGTGGCAGGAAACCGAAGGTCGTAAGCGGTCCGGAGAAATCGACAAGATGAACCAGCGCGCCCGCTCAGAAAAGATTTTTGGTCGTGCCGGCATCCAGGCACTGCATCGCAGTTGCTCGTTCGCCAATTACGAGGTGAAAGGGCCGGAGCAGCGCCAGGCATACAGCATGGCAAAAAGCTACGCGCAGAACTTCGGCGGCGGCAGCTTCGCAAGCTTTGTATTCAGTGGAGCGCCAGGAACCGGTAAGAACCACCTTGCCGCGGCAATTGGCAATCACCTGCTGGGTGCAGGCCACTCGGTTCTGGTAGTGACCATCCCCGACCTGATGCTCCGTGTTCGCGAGTGCTACGACGACGGGCAGTCCGAATCGTCCCTGCTAAACGACCTGTGTAACGTTGATCTCCTGGTGCTGGATGAGGTCGGTATTCAGCGCGGCTCCAGTGGCGAGAAGGTCATCATCAATCAAGTTATTGACCGTCGACTTTCCTCGATGCGTCCGGTCGGCATCCTGACCAATCTGAACCACGGCGAACTGGTGAACACCCTGGGCGCTCGCGTTATGGATCGTCTTCAGATGGATGGCGGTATCTGGGTGAATTTCGACTGGGAAAGTTATCGAAAAAACGTGTCGCATCTGCGTCCTGTTAAATAATTTCAGAGGAAAAACCATGGAAACCGTAATTCAAGCACTGGAAAAAATGGGCCGGGCGACATACCGCGAAGTTGCTGCACGTCTTGATATCGACCCGGTCGATGCGCTCACCATGTTACGTGAGCAGCGTGATCAGGGGTTATGCGATTTTGGAGACGGCGGCTGGTTCCTCGGTACCGTGAAAGGTCAGTCTCAGCAGTCAACGCCAAAGGCACCTGTTCATCCGGCGCCGCGTCTGAAAGGTGAGGAGCCGGAACCCGTTGATCCTGATGTCGTCCGACAGCAGCTGCGTGAGCAAGGGGCAATGACGACAGTTTCGCTGGCTGCGGCCGTCAATCGCAATGCCCGCGGAATGGTCTCTGTTCTTCGCGCGCTGGAGCGCCAGGGCGTTGTGGTGAAGAACGGGAAGGGCAAAGGCGTTACCTGGTCCCTTGCGGTTGTTACAGAACCCCTTAAGCAAGAACCGGTACCGGAGGCACCTGCCGCGCCGGAAGAAGCAAAACCAGTCGAACAGATCGTGAGTGAAATCCCCTCGTTCACCGAAGGGTGCGACGCAGTCGAAGCGGTACCAGCGGTGCGGGACATTTCTCGCGAAATCCGCCGCACCAGAAACAAGCTGGAGCAACTGACCAAACTGCGTGACGCGGTTCGTGTTATTGGTCGCCACAGAAATCTCGTGCAGCAGCTGACAGGGAGGGAATAACCGATGGCCAGAAAGAAAACCGACAGAGAACGCGCCCTGATCATCAACCGAATTATCGAACTGGTGAAGGAGCAGGGGCGCATCACCACGAATGACGTCGTTGCGATGTTCGGCCTTCACCGGACCACAGCGGATAAATATCTCCGCGTAGCGGTGGAGCAGGGTGGTCTAGTTCGCCACGGGCGCTGCGGTATCTTCCGTGACCTGCGGGCAACAATCGACTTTGACCTGAAACGTTTTTCACACAACAAGGCGGCGGCATGATTACCGAGAAAGACAACGTTTTTTATTGTGACTGCGGATTTTCTTTTGAGAGGGGGCGCAGCGGTGCGCATAGCTGTGAACTTGGTTTGCGTAAGAAACTTGCCGAGTCAGAAGCCAAGCTCGCTGCGCTGGCTGCGGAGAATGCGGGGCTGAAAAAAGTCCCGGCAACTGACAGCGAAACAATGCTGTTGGCTTTGGACGCATTCAACACGCACGGCTCCATGAGGCCTGATGTGGGCTTACAGCAGGCGATAAATGTCGTAATGCAACGTAGAGAAACCCCGGCCACCGATACTTTCCTAGCTGAAGTTCGGGCGCAAGCAGTGGAGATGTTCGCCAAAGAGATGCATGCAGATATCAGCGGTGATGATGCCCGCGAGTTCGCCGCCCAACTTCGCAAAGGAGCAGCATCATGAGCAATACCCTAAAAGAATAGCTCCTGAAGACCATTTCGGAGCTTGAAGAAGAGCGCGATGCAACGCCTGGCATCGTAAACGAAGATGCGGGCGCTTGCTGTGATGAAGTTAGCGCTGGAATCGCTCGAAGCGGGGACTGCCATTCTTTGCTGGCGTCGTGTGACCGTTGAGCCATACGGCCCTTAACCTTGGCATAACGGTAATTTTATCGGCTTCTCAAAACCCGTTGAGGGCATTGAGGACGAGTATTTACTCCGCCCCGCCAGCGCAGGTATCTGTTCCTGGTGAGCTGACACGCGAAGAGTACAAGTGTAGGTTCATGGAAGAGGACAACTTTGATGTCACTTTTCGTTGCGGCTGGAATGCCTGCCGCGCCGCCAATCTTCAGGGTAGCCAACCTGTAAGTAATAGTGATGAGTTGCCGCCGCAACAGCAGGTTGAATGATGGCTAAATCCCCAGCAGAGCACAGAAGTAATTCTCTATGGCCGGAGCGTAAAGGGTTTTATCCAGAAATGGCGGAATCAGTATTTTTCTGATATGGATTATGAGCTATTGTTTTAACAATAGCCCCCTCCTTTAACGTTTTTGTGAGTTAGCAGCACCTCTAACGGCACACATAAAATCACCAATACCAGCGCCGACGCTGTTCCCTTCGGCAACATAATCACCTTTGAAAGCTAACTTCCCATCCATATAGAAGAGTTTTATCTCTCCATATCCACTATCGCAGTCGGCATCTTTAATACTAACTTTGTAATACTCTACTTTTTTATTTTTTGTTTGATACATGAACAAGGCAGATGAATCACCTTTAACATTCCTGTATGTCCCTGCTTTTGCTGAAAAAACGCCATCATCAGCTGTGGTAACCTCAACCCAGTTACTTGTAGTTTCAGCAAAAGCGACACTCGCAACAAACAGAGCAGAAAAGCCCAGCGATGCGGTTTTCTTATCCATAATTAATATTCCATTTTTAATGTTTTGTTTGATTCTATCTTCGTCTCAAAAACCGTTCAACAAAACACCGCTTACCAACTTAAATGGGCACGGAGAGCCATTCAACCCCGTAGCCTTAGCAACGCAACGTGCGCGAGAATGCTTCGCTCGTGATTCGCTGTAAGAGAAGTTTCATTAGTGACGCAAAGCAAACCCGCTTCGGCGGGTTTTTTCTTTCTCATTAATCCGTTGCGGCAATGCTGTGCCTCCGCCATTCGCTGAGGCGCTGGTGAGGGCGAATCTTCCTGATCTTTGTGTGCCAAGAGAGTTGGCGGCCTGATGACAAGCGATATCGTATTGTGGTTAATATTGCTATCCTATCTGAGGAAAATCCTAATTATTAGGCTTCAGCTTTTTCTCGACACTCTGCTGAGGAATAATCTTGTCAGAAATATATCAAAGGACTAATCGTGAAAAAATTCCTTCTTCTGGGCATGGTGCTTCCAGTGTTATCAGGTTGCGTGATTAAAGAACAAACAAGATATGTAGAATCTCCAGTTGCTACCAATCTCAACAATCCGGCTGGTGCTGCCACAAAAAAATGCAGCATCACGAATTATAAAGAAGCAAAACTTGATAGCCAGTCTCCATCAGGGACTGTGATTATTGATTACGGTAATCGTTTCGATATTATGTTTGAAAATTTTGGAAACGGTGAGGTTTTCCATAGTCCTATACTGAATATTGCGAAAGAAAATATGATTATTGGCTATTCAGGGAGCATGATGTATAGCAAGGGAATAGGAAAGATGGCTGGGTTTTACGGAACCTATAATACAGAGTCAAAGTTCAACACCATATTCCAGTGCTATTAAGCAACGTATGTAAAAGCAACAAATAACCTGCCTTATTCGGCAGGTTTTTTTATGTCTAAAAGTTTATGTTTTTAACATTTTGTGCTCTTAACAGGTTGATCATTCTGAGTTTGCGGGTTACTGTATAAAAACACAGTATGTGCAAAGGAGGCCACCATGAAAGTTGAGTTAACCATTGATCGCACAAAGAAACTTCCTGATGGAGCAATGCCAGCGCTGGAAAAAGAACTGCTAAAACGGCTCCGGAATCAGTTCGAGGATTGCAGTCTGGTTGTTCGTCGTGCTGGTTCGGATGGGTTAAGCGTTTATGGTGGGGCAAAGGAAGCGAAGAAGACGGTTGAAGGTATCCTTCAGGAAACCTGGGAAAGTGCAGACGACTGGTTCTATTAAGGGTGTACTCAGGGGTAGCGCGCATTTTCAGAATACCGCAATTTGCGAATCCCTTTGATGCTGCTGCCGACAATTTCTAATCGCGTCTGTATGTCGCTCAGGGGGATTCCGTGGAGGGTGTAGTTCAGTCAGATCTGCGAGTGACCATAACCGATGGGAAAGGAAGGGAGTTGCTGTCCTTCAAGTTGGGGGCGGAAGAGCGCTATATAATTTCCACCAAAGATAGCTCCATAACTCACAGAAAACTAAGTAGGGATGATCGTTACTGGTCCAAAGAAACCATTATGGAAATTGTAAGGGAAATGGCTTCTAAAAATTGACTTGTCACTACGTACGCAATCATAATTCTTGAGCTGGCCTGAACAACCAGCAACCTGACCGCGATGCGCCACGGAGTGAACACCATGGCGCAGTTACAACTCATTAAGCAGTCCTCAGGGATCCTGATCCCGGCTACGCCGGAGACCAGCGATTTGCTGCAATCAAAAATCAAGCTCGGCGCCGTGCTGGTGGCCGACTTCAAACAGGTACGCAATCCTGCGTTTCATCGCCGCTTCTTCGCTCTGCTGAATCTGGGCTTCGAATACTGGGAGCCTACCGGCGGCGCAATCTCCTCCAACGAGCGCAAGCTGGTTACCGGCTACGCTAAATTCCTGGCTTCCTATGGCGGAAACGAAAGCGCACTGCTCGATGCCGCTGAGCACTATCTTGTGCAGGTTGCGAGCCGCCGCGTAACAAACGGGATCAGCCTCTGTAAATCTTTCGATGCATACCGCGCCTGGGTGACTATTCAGGCCGGGCATTACGACGCTATCAAACTTCCGGATGGCACACTTCAGAAGCACCCACGCAGTATTTCATTCGCCAACATGGACGAAATTGAGTTCCAGCAGCTGTACAAGGCCGCGCTCGATGTCCTCTGGCGTTGGATATTGTCAAAAGCGTTCAGAGACCAGGGCGAGGCGGAGAACGCCGCTGCGCAGCTCATGAGCTTCGCGGGGTGATGGGGATGAAGCATACCTGGTTTCATCATACCGATTGCACAACCCAGCAAGCCGAAGAACTCATGGCGGAATACCGGCGCCGCGGCGTAAAGGTAGAGCGCAGCCTGAACTCCGATTACATCACCTGGACCGTCAGCGCCCGGCTGCCTGAAGGCAATAAACCACCGCGTATAAATCGCCGGTGGCAAAACCGGATATGGGGGTGAGCATGGCTATTTATCGCAGCAAAAAATGGCTTGCCGCCGTTGGGCAGATCGAGCGTTGTGTTCTTTGTGGAGCATGGGGAACGCAGGTGGCACACCGGAACGAAGGGAAAGGCATGGGATTAAAAACCGATGACTGTGCGACAGCTGCGCTCTGCGTTTGCTGTCATGACAGCATTGATAACGGAAATAAGCTGAACAGGGAAGAGCGCCGGCAGCTTATGGACCGCGCGATTGTTCTGACAGTGATTGAAGTTGCCCGCCGCGGGCTGGTGGTGCCCGCATGAAAATTTACGAAATTACGCCGATTGGCAAACCACGAATGACCCAGCGAGACCGATGGCATAAACGCCCGGCAACGGCTGCTTACTGGGCATACAAAGAGCAGGTCCGGCTGCTGGGCATTAAATTGCCTGAAGCCGGATATCACGTCACTTTCGTTATCCCCATGCCAAAGAGCTGGAGCAAGGCAAAGCGGGAGCAATATGTCGGCCAGCCTCATCAACAAAAGCCGGACAAAGACAACTTGGAAAAAGCTTTGCTGGATGCAGTGTTTGACGAGGATAGCCATGTCTGGGACGGGCGGGTTACCAAAATCTGGGGAGAAACCGGGCAAATTATCATCGGGGAGGCCACATGAAGCCAGAAACGCTTGAGGTACTACGCGCGCGCTGGCAGCGCCTTCGCATTTACCGCTACCGGGGATCGGTGCTGGTGGATTACCGCATCTTCCGTAATTACATCAGAATTGAATCAAAGCAGAGGGGCACATGAAACTGGAAGCAGCACTTAAACATTTTAGTCCTCAGGGAATGCATATCAGCGAAGATGTAAAGGGAACCTCTCCGGATCGTCTCACCGGCACTGATGTTATGGCGGCCATTGGCACCACCAGCAGCCGTGCGCGCTTCGGCCTGGCTGCTTTCTTCGGCAAAGCCGGCATTAGCAAAACAGATGAACAACTCGCAGTTCAGGCGCTGGCGCAGTTTGCCATTAAAAACGCCCCTAAAAATGTCCGCAAAGCCGCTGGCGATAAGCTCGGAGCCTGCATGTTGACGCTGGCGCAGTTTGCTTTCGCGGAGTATTCCTGTTCGGCGGCTACCAGCGTGATGTGTCACAGCTGTTGTGGTACCGGCCGGACCACTAAAGAGCAGGTCACCCGCAAGGTTTCGTACCCTTGGGGTAAAGCGCCATACTGGGCCAGCCGCTCCCGTGCCGTTCGTCCGTCTGACTGGGAGCTGTGGACAGAGGTAACAGAGGTTGTACCGGCGGTCTGTGATGTTTGCGAAGGCAAGGGAACGATAAGCGCCCGTTGTCGTTGCGGCGGCATAGGTGAAGTGGTGGACCGTAAAGCAACGAAGGAACGTGGCGTACCAGTTTTCAAAACGTGTGAACGTTGCTCTGGTATTGGCTTCTCTGCTATCTCCTCGGCGACGGTATATCGCGTCATTCTGAAGCGACTCCCTGACCTTCATCAGTCATCATGGTCGCGTAACTGGAAACCACTCTTTGAAATGCTTGTGGACACGCTGCGCAAGTGGGAATGTCAAGCGGCTGTCGAATTCGAGAAGGCAACAACTTAATAATATGATCGAAGCAAATGACGACGCATTTTTGCATGTTAGGGTTGACTTTGCATAAAAATGTCCTGTATGATTTCCACAGTTGATTATTGCGACCAAATGAAATTAAACCCGCTTTAGTGCGGGTTTTTGTAGCTAATTCATTAATTTCCACAGACAAGATCAGCTATGTAAGCGGCTGCACTTGAGCCACCTTTAACATAATCATATTTTCCAGCAACTTTTCCGCTCATTTCATACATTGTTATTTCACCAAACTCATTTTTGCATGCTTTAGAAGGAATGGTGAAATGAGAGTAGAGAATTTTCGCACTGGAGTTCTTGGAAATTGGAACTTCTTGTATGATTATTGACCGAATACCTTTGTTTTCAGTCAATGAACGTTCCTTACCATAGAAGTTGAAATTGTTTGTATTTGTCAGAAAGATCCAGCCGTCAATTTTGTCAGCTGTGTATGCAGGAAGAGAAGAAATAGCTAATAAAAATGCTCCTGCTAACTTCAATTTTTTATGCATTAATGGTTTTCCTCGTTATCCATTTTTGACTGGTACGCTTAAAGATGACACATCATCATTTGGTGATCAGGTTATCGGCACCATTCGCAAGCTATTTAATTAAAATTTCTGGTCGTGATCCGGCGTGCCTTTGCCATATCCGCGTCATGAGTTACACGATGGGTCACAGAACCTTCCGAGTGTGAGCCATAGGAATATGGCAAAGCGATTTTTTACCGCGATGCTATAGTTAAAGTGGCATTCGATAATGCTCTCGATACTGAAAATACTGGGTGGGGAGACACCCGCTTCGCAGAGACAACTGCATGACCCATGACCAGCAACCCAATGCTGGTCTTTTTTTTCCACTGGTCAGTGCACGGAGCTTCTACCTCTGTGGTTCAAGGTTCGAATCCTCGATGGTGGACCATTAAGCACTACAACATTCGTTTACTGAAGGCTACCATCCGTCGGCCTTTTATATGCTCTTGACTATGCAAGCATGTTTTACAGAAAGGTGCTTGCATATGTCAGGCGACAAGAAAGATCCAAAGGGTAAAGCTAAGGGCGGGGTTGCCAGGGCGAAGTCTCTTACTAAAGAGCAGCGTTCTGACATTGCCAAAAAGGCTGCTGCTGCAAGGTGGAGGGATAAAATTCACAAAGCCACCCATATGGGTAATTTCAAAGATGAATTTGGAATAGATGCTGAGTGTTATGTCTTAAGTGATGAATCGAAAACCGCAGTAGTTACTAAGGCTGGACTTGCTCGACTTTTAGGTATCGGCAACTTCGCAAGGGATGTCGATAAACTACTAAGCGCTGGTTACATGAAGGAGTTTGGTGGTCCAAGTTTAAAAGCGAAAATTGAAAATCCTATTAATTTTCAATATAGTGGGCAGTCCAAAAACATCAATAACGCTCATGGGTTTGATATTGATGTGATCGTTGATATCGGAAAGGCGCTGATAGATGCAAAAAGTGCCGATGCTCTGCCACCGTCTAGAATCCCTGCTGCCGATACAGCTCAAAAACTAATAAATGCTTCCGCTAAATCAGGTATAAAAGGCGTAGCCTATGCATTGGCCGGTTATCGACCTGAAGTTCAAGAGGTAATCGATGCTTTTAAGGCATTTGTACGAGAGGAAGCCCGCCAATATGAGAAAGAGTTTCCCGACGAGTTGTATGAGGAATGGTATCGGTTATATGGACTTAATCGTCCGGAAAAAGGCAGGCCGATCCGCTTTGGACAGTTGACTAATATGCAAATTTACGTCCCACTGGCTAAGAGTAAGGGGAAGATATTAGAGCAAATTCGCGCCAGTAGGGATGAGAATGGAAAGCAATCAGATAAGTTACACCTCTTCCTTTCTGAAATTGGCGTCAAGGCCTTACGACAACACATCGGCAAACTTCTTGGCGTTGCAGCAATGAGCGACAACAAAGAGGAGTATGAGGCCGGCATTGAAAAAGTTTTTGGCCGTATCAAGCCAGAATTATAAACTTTCTGCCCGGCCACCGCGCCGGGTTTTTATTGTCTAAAGTCTTTCCCAATACTGCCGATAATCTTCGTTCTGAAATTGAAAAAAATAAATATCTGCATTCGTTGCCCGCTCCCGTGCGGGCTTTTTTTATTCCCCTCATTACTGAGAGGATACACAGCTATATGAGGGGAGACCTATGTCCGATCCATTTTCCGGCACAGGGCTGGCCGGTTTAGCTTTGACTGGAGCCAGTGTTTACGGTCTATTGACCGGAACTGATTACGGTGTTGTTTTTGGAGCATTTGCAGGCGCAGTATTCTACATAGCGACAGCGGCTGACCTGAGTGTGTTACGTCGCCTGGCATACTTCTTCGTGTCGTATATCGTCGGCATTCTTTGTTCGGGGTTGTTGGGGGCAAAACTCACATCCTGGACGGGGTACACCGAGAAGCCTCTGGATGCTATTGGTGCCGTAATAGCTTCTGCGTTAGCCGTTCAAATCCTTACGTTCCTGAACAAGCAGGACATCGGCTCGCTGGTGGCGCTGATAACGCGCCGGGGAGGTTCAGGTGGTACTAAATGACCCAACAGCAACTATCAACGCGCTGCTCTGCGCCGGAGTTGTAATTACTCTGATGTTTTACCGCCGTGGTGATTCGCGGCATCGGCCATGGATTTCGCGTTTAGCCTGGCTGATTACCGTCACTTACAGCGCTGTACCGCTGGCGTACCTGTGTGGGATCTACCCGCATTCATCATGGGCCACCATTGCGGCCAATATCATATTCCTTTCCGTGCTGGTGGCCGTCAAAGGCAACGTTGCACGTCTGGTTGATCATCTGAGGCACTAATGAACCAATCACAATTTCAGAAGGCGGCTGGTATCAGCGCCGGATTAGCTGCGCGCTGGTTTCCGCATATCGACGCCGCCATGAAGGAATACGGCATCACCGCACCGCTTGATCAGGCCATGTTTATTGCCCAGATGGGGCATGAAAGCACCAGATTTACCCGACTGGTGGAGAACCTGAATTACGCGGTTGAAAACCTGGTACCGACGTTCGGCAGCCACCGCATCACTCAACAGCAATCCGCCGCACTTGGCAGAACGGCAACGCAACCGGCAAACCAGAAAGCGATCGCCAATCTGGTATACGGTGGTGAGTGGGGAAAAGAACACCTTGGCAATCAGGTCGCTGGTGATGGCTGGAAATATCGCGGTCGTGGGCTGAAACAGATTACCGGCCTGAGCAACTATCGCAGTTGTGGCCAGGCGTTGAAACTGGACCTTGTTACTCATCCGGAGCTGCTTGAAAAGGATGAATACGCCGCGCGCTCTGCCGCATGGTTCTATGCCTCCCGCGGTTGCCTTCTTCATTCCGGCGACATTGAGCGCGTGACACTGTTAATCAATGGCGGCCGCAACGGGCTGGATAAACGCCGTGCGCTGTTTAATCTGGCGAAATCAGTTTTGGTGTGAGGTGAGAGTGGGTATCGAAACGATAATCGGGCTGGCCGCACTGGTGATTTCCGCCATTGCAGGCGCTTTTGGCCTGGGCCATATTCGCGGCACCAGCAAAGCTGAAGCGAAAGCCGACCAGCAGCGCACCAAAGATAACGCAGCGGCAACGGTCGCAGCAGCCGAACGCCGGGTAGAAGCAACGAAAGAGGCCAGCAATGTACAGCAGACTGTTAACCATATGTCTGACGACGATGTTGATCGCGAGCTGCGGGACAACTGGACCCGTAAGGGTTGAGGTAGCCGATACGTCTTGCGACTGGGTTAAACCCATCTACTGCACAGCGCACGACTGGGATGTACTGGACAGGCAGACGAAGCGCGACATCCTGGCGCATAACAAAGCGTGGCAGGCGAACTGCAAGTAGGCCTTAATTGAAAGATAACTAAATAAATTTTCCAAATGGTCGTTATATAGAGAGTGTGTTTAATTAAGGGGGCAAACAATGCCTTTTCTCATGGTGTTCTTTGTTGTCATTATGGTGTTACTCCTCTGGAAGGCAGGAATACCCCAGGCTATCATTATGTTAATCATACCCATCATGTTTAGTACTTTGGGAGGTATGGTTGCCGCCGTGGGAGTAAGCGCGTTCGCTACACCTATTGTTGGAGTGCCTGTTGGAATCGTTGTATTTTTAATGTTGATGGGTAAGTTTTTATCCAGAAGGTAACCTAAATCCAATACTGAGGACAGGCATGTCACATGAATAGCTATGGCTTTCTTATGCGCATTCTTCATCTATTACAAAGCTCATCTGCTGGTTGCTAATGATGATAAAATGCAGAGTCCCATGGATTTTGGGGTAGGAAAAGCCTGGATATGATGCTAGAAATCATAACATTAAAAAGACCGTGAGATGCAGTATGAAAATCTTAGGATTGGATGAGTACAGAACCCTTCGTGAGGGAGGGACAATGAAGTATTTTGAACTGGAACGCATGCCTAACAGCACTTGGGTTGCCATTTTCGAAAGTTTGTTTGCCGAAAAGGATGAAAAGGCGTGGGTAGAGGGTTACTGCATTGTGACGAACTGCTCAAACAGTGAAGTATCCACCCGGTTCATATACTTGAAAGAAAAGTGCGAAGAAGCGAACTCTATATACAGGGTTAAGCATTCTGCACTATAACTAATTAAATAAACTTAAACTCCTGGTGATTTGTTTGCTGCCATTTTCACTTCTTTCAGAATTGAATTCAGGTGTATGAGTTAAAAAAGACTTTTGGGATATTAAAGGTAACGTAAATCACAGGCAAAAGATTCGTCAATGTGATTGAGTGTTCATGGGACTAACAATCTTCTCTTGTAAGGAATTATGTGTAGAAGGAGATTTTATGGCACAGCTATTGATTTTTGCTGATGATGAGCCTGCTAAGTTGCTGAAAATTCGAAGTTATCGGAGCAAGATTCTTTATCTGTATGCTAATGATGAGGTGAGGTGTTTGGATGTGGTGATTTTTTTTTCAACTTTTCTGAAAGGCGAAAGTGGAGCCATATTGGTGGCAGCCGACAGATACGTGAGCAGGAAAGAAATTATCGAGGCTTATGATGCTCTGATTGGTTGAAAGCAGCGAGACTGGCGCGTAGCAGTAGGATGGGTCATGCTTGGTTCTATACGTCAGTAGAGTGATACAGGAGTTCATATCGGCCAGACGAAGCGTGATGCTACTTTAATCCAGCGGGTGAGCGCTTAATATTGTTTGTCCCAACGGTTCGAACCCATTTCTGATTACCACATTCAAGCCACTGGCACTCGCTGGTGGCTTTTTTTATTGGAGTGAATAATGGCAAAACCGGACTGGGGAGAGCTTCAGCAACGGTTCCTGTCCGAACATGCCGCAACCGGCGTATCACCAAAGGAATGGTGTGAAGCGCAGGGACTGAACTACGCTACCGCCCGTCGATATATCAAAAAAACTTCTGCGCAAAAACCTGCGCAGAAAAAAGTGCGCATTGCGCAGAAAGAACAAAGCGCAAATGAGCTGATGGATGATGATGGACTTACTGCTCAGCAACGCTTATTTGTTGCGGAATACCTAAAGGATGGTAACGCCACACAAGCAGCTATCAGGGCGGGTTACAGCAAAAAATCCGCTGAACAAATTGGTTATCAACTCCTTCAGAAAACTTCAGTTGCCCAGGCTATTGCACAACAACAGAAAGCCTCCATTGCGCGCACGCTTGGCGGTGCCGATGAAGTCCTCGCGCAGATGTGGCAGCTTGCCACCTTCGATGCAAACCAGCTATCGCAGTATCGCCGCGGCGCGTGTCGTTACTGCTGGGGATTCGGTCACCAGTACCAGTGGCGCGATATGGTGGAGTTCGAAGAGAAACGACTCGAAGCGCTTGAGCGGAAAAGTCGCGAGCCCGCTGATGTTGGTGGCTATGGCTATGACCATAATCGTGAGCCTAACCCTGCCTGCCCACGCTGTAACGGCGATGGTATCGGCCAGCCTTACTTCGCTGATACGCGTAAACTCTCGCCAGTCTCGCGACTCGCTTACTCCGGCGTAAAGGTCGGAAAGAACGGCGTCGAGATAACCGCTATCAGCCGTGAGCGTATGTTCGAAGCCGTAATGAAACGGCTTGGCCTGGCGGATAGCGAGTTCGCTCAGCGTCTCCAGCAGATCGAAATCGACCGCCGGCAGCTGGAGGTTGAGAAACTCCGCAAAGAGCTGGCCGGTGATGGTGATGGTGACGAACCGACCCCAGTTCAGATCAATATCAACGTAGTGGACGCGAGGGCGGAAGATGGGGATCAGCCCGACACTTAACATTCCTCAGGCGCGTTTCCTCGCGATGCAGCACAAATTCAAAGCCTACGTTGCCGGGTTCGGTTCCGGTAAGACGTGGGTGGGTTGTGGCGGCATCTGTAAGGGGATGTGGGAGCACCCTAAAATCAACCAGGGTTATTTCGCGCCGACGTACCCGCAGATCCGTGACATCTTCTACCCGACGATTGAGGAAGTGGCCTTTGACTGGGGGCTGAACGTCATAATCAATGAGGGGAACAAAGAGGTTCACTTCTACGAGGGGCGACGATACCGCGGAACCACAATCTGCCGCTCAATGGAGAAGCCAGGCTCGATAGTTGGTTTCAAAATCGGTAATGCGATGGTGGATGAACTGGACGTCATGGCGGCTGCCAAAGCGCAGCAGGCCTGGCGAAAAATCATCGCCCGTATGCGTTACAAAGTCGACGGGTTGCGTAACGGCATCGATGTAACGACTACGCCGGAGGGCTTCAAGTTCGTCTACCAGCAGTTCGTGAAGGCGGTCCGCGAAAAGCCTGAGCTTTCTGCTCTGTATGGGCTGATTCAGGCCAGCACGTTCGACAACGCGAAGAACCTGCCCCCGGATTACATTTCCTCGCTGCTGAGTTCTTATCCTGATGAACTGATTCAGGCATACCTGCGCGGGAAGTTCACCAACCTCAACAGTGGGACCATTTACCACACCTTTAACCGTAAACTGAACAACTGTTCTGACGAGATTCAGGATGGGGATCCGTTGTTTATCGGTATGGACTTCAACGTAGGGAAAATGGCCGCGATTGTTCACGTAAAGCGTAACGGGCTACCGCGTGCGGTTCGCGAACTGGTGAAAGTCTACGACACGCCGGCGATGATTAAGCGTATCCAGGAAGAGTTCTGGCGATATGAGGATGGGCGTTATGTGAAGAGCCGGGAGATTTACATCTACCCGGATGCGTCAGGCGACTCCCGCAAATCGCAGAACGCCAGCAAGACGGATATTGCCCAGCTTAACGATGCCGGCTTCAGTGTCATCGTTGATGATGCCAACCCGCCGGTTAAAGACCGCATTAACTCAATGAACGCCATGTTCTGCAACGCCAACGGTGAGCGCCGCTATCTGGTCAACGTCCAGAATTGCCCGGTCTACACCGAGAGCCTCGAGCAGCAAATCTGGGCGGCTAATGGCGAACCGGATAAATCAGCGGATAACGATCACCCCAATGATGCTGGTGGGTACTTCATTGTGAAGGATTACCCCATCGTGAAACCGGCATACTCAATCACCATGGACACCACTTTCTGATATGGCAAACGACGACATCACCTGGGTTCGACCAGAACACCGGGCGGCTTCTGCTGCCTGGCGGAAATACAGAGACTTTTGCAAAGGCGCTGAGGCCGTAAAAGCGGCGGGCAATAAGTACTTGCCTTATCTCGATCCAACCGATAAATCCACGCGCAACCGTAAGCGCAACGAGGACTATCTGCGCCGCGCTGTATTTTACGCCATTGCCGGCAATACGAAGATCGGCATGCTTGGCATGGCGTATCGCAAAGACCCAACGTTTAACGGCCCGGAGAAGCTGAAATACCTGCTGGATAATGCTGACGGGGCGGGTACCAGCATTTATCAGCAGTCGCAGCTGGTGGTTGAGAACGTGCTGGAGGTGGCGCGTGATGGGCTTTACGTTGACTATGCAGAGGCATCAGACGAAGCGATCATTCTCCGCTATCCGGCAGAGAACATCATCAACTGGCGAACAAAGCGAATTAACGGACGCGATCAGCTGGTACTGGTGGTCCTGCGCGAATGCGTAGAAGAGCCGGATGGTTACGCTTACAAGGACGAAATTCAGTACCGCGAGCTGGCGCTGGAAGAAGGGAAGTTTATCTGCCGTGTATGGCGCCGGGCAGGTGGCACCGCAAGCGGAACCTACAGCGTTGACAGTGAATACCACCCTAAGCCGAAAGGGAAGGACTACTGGGACGAAATCCCGTTCACCTTTGTCGGTGCTCAGAACAACGATCCCACTATCGATGATTCACCGCTGGCCGCGCTGGTGGAGATAAACCATGGCCATTATCGAAACAGCGCTGACTATGAGGACAGCGTGTGGTTCTGTGGTCAGGTGCAGCCGTATATGACTGGGCTTGATACCAACTGGCGAGATCACCTTGAGAAGACCGGAGTAAAAATTGGTTCCCGTTCACCGCTAATGCTTCCCAAAGATGGCTCGTTTGGCTATGCCCAGGCGCAGCCGAACATGCTGGCTAAAGAGGCCATGGACAGCAAACGCGATTACATGGTGCAGTTGGGCGCCAGGTTAATTGAGCAGAACGCCACGGCGAAGACTGCAACGCAGGCAAGCGGTGAACAGAGCGCATCAACATCAGTGCTGGGTATCTGCGTTTCAAACGTTTCCGAGGCTTACACGCTGGCGCTGGGCTGGTGTGCGAAGTACCTCGGAATTAAGGACGAATCGACGAGCTACACCATCAACCAGGAATTTATCGCGAAGGTTGCCGAATCCGGGATGGTTACCGCGATTGTTAATGCATGGCAGTCCGGCGCACTGCGCGATACTGACATGATTCGGGCGCTTCAGAAACTCGACCTCATCAACCCGGCAGACAGCCCGGATGATGTGATTGATGCGCTCCGCAATCAGGCGCCCTCATTGACCGGGGGCTGATATGGCAACAGTCAACGAAAGTTTGCGGGATGAGGCCATTACCCATTCCGTCTGGATTAGCCGCTATGCGACGGGCGTGGCTAACCGAATGGTGAAGCTGCTCAACGAGACAGACGCAGAACTGTCTGCCCGCCTGCTGGATGCACTGGATCGGCTCCCGGCTGATAGCTTCACGGTTACACGTCTGGAAAGCTTGCTCGGCAGCGTACGCGAACTTAACCATCAGGCTGTCGCTTCGATGCAGTCCGGGCTAGAAGGGGAACTGCTTGCGCTTTCCAGGAATGAGGTCAGTTATCAGCTGAGCCTGTTCGATTCCCTTCTTCCCTCACAGGTGCTGGCACGCTACCCGCTACAGGGAATCACCGCTGATATGGTTTATGCCGCGGCGATGGCTCAGCCATTTCAGGGGCGCCTGCTGAGTGAGTGGACGGAGAATCTGGAATCGGACAGGCTGGCGCGGATCGTAAACGCTGTACGCCGTGGCTATCTTGCTGGCGACACGGTTGAAACCATCGCCCGAAGCGTGCGCGGTCATGCCAATAAAGACTATCGCGACGGCGCGCTCCAGATGAGCAGGGCAAATGCCGCAAGCATCGCTAAAACAGCCGTGAATCATCTGGCTGCTACCGCCCGCAACAGCTTCACCAGCGCCAACAGCGACATCGTGAATGGTAAGCAGTGGCTGTCTACGCTGGACAATAAAACCAGTCACGACTGCATCATTCGCGACCTGCTGCGCTACACCCTGGATAATAAACCGATCGGGCACAAAGTACCTTACCTGCAAGGGCCCGGGAAAATTCATTTCTGTTGCCGTTCTACTGAAACTCTGATTATCAAGTCCTGGCGCGAACTCGGCATTGATATTGATGAGATGGACGAGGGCACTCGTGCCA
Organism: Enterobacter cloacae complex sp. IR5441; assembly: GCF_049238215.1. NCBI lineage: Bacteria > Pseudomonadati > Pseudomonadota > Gammaproteobacteria > Enterobacterales > Enterobacteriaceae > Enterobacter > Enterobacter cloacae complex sp. IR5441. The sequence goes on along the minus strand of NZ_JBMKIA010000029.1, from coordinate 17,974 downwards.
GCATGGATGGGCAGGTACCTGCTAAAACCACGTATCTTGAATGGCTCGCGCGTCAGCCAGCTCAAAGGCAGGATCAGGTTCTGGGTGCCGAGCGTGGCCGTCTGTTCCGCGCGGGTGAAATCGACCTGGCTGATATGTTCACTGACAAAGGCGAGTGGATCAGCCTGGAACGTCTTAAGCAGCTATCAGGTCCTTGAACCTGGCAACTATCACTTTCTACACGCCCTGGCATCCGCCGGGGCTTTTTTATGGGCGAGGCCCGACAAAATCCCGAGGGGAAATTATGTTAATTCGAAACATGCTTCTGAAATATTACGCACCTGAAAGCGGCGGTGAGGGCAGTGGTGGTGGCGGTATCGAAATCACCCCCGAAATCCAGAAGCTGATTGATGAGCGTGTGACCAGTGAAGTTACAGGCCTGAAATCAAAAAACTCTGAGTTGCTGGGCACCATCAAGCAGCAAAAAGAAAACCTGTCACGTTTTGACGGTATCGACCCAGACGCTGTACGCGGCATTCTCCAGCGTTTTTCTGACGATGAAGAGGCGAAGCTTATCGCCGCCGGAAAAATTGACGAGGTGCTGGATAAGCGTACCGAGCGCCTGCGTGCTGACGTTGATAAGCAGATCAAAGCGGCAAACGAACGCGCGGAAAAAGCTGAAGCGTTCTCCAACAAATTCCGGGATCGGGTTCTCGGGGATGCAATCCGTGCAGCAGCCTCCAAAGCGGGCGCGCTGCCTGAAGCTTCTGACGATCTTATTCTGCGTGCCAAAGGCACATTCCAGCTCAACGACGAAGGCGAGGCCGTAGCAGTTGATGCAAATGGCGATGTTCTGTTCGGCAAAGACGGCAAAACCCCACTAAGCCCGCTTGAATGGGCGGAGTCTCTCAAGGAGACGGCTCCACATCTGTTCCCGCGCGCAGAAGGCACGGGCGCGGGTGTACACAAGCCAAACGGTGGTGGAAGCCTGAAACGTTCCGAAATGAGCGCCAGCGACAAAGCGGACTACATCCGCAAACACGGCCAGCAGGCCTTCCTCAAACTTCCGAAATAAGGGATTCAAACCATGGCAACGACTGTTAATTCCGACCTGGTTATTTATGACGATCTGGCGCAGACCGCGTTTCTTGAGCGTCGCCAGGACAACCTGGAAGTGTTCAACGCTTCCTCCAACGGTGCGATTTTGCTGGATAACGAACTGATTGAAGGTGATTTCCGCAAGCGAGCCTTCTACAAAGTGGGCGGTTCTATCGAATCGCGTGACACGAACTCCACCGATAAAGTGACCGGCAAGAAGATTGGCGCCGGTGAATCCGTATCCGTCAAAGCACCGTGGAAATATGGCCCGTATGAAACCACCGAAGAGGCATTCAAACGCCGCGGCCGCTCTGTCGACGAATTCTCCGAAGTGATCGGCGTTGATGTGGCAGATGCCACGCTGGAAGGCTACGTGAAATATGGTCTGAAAGCACTGACTGCGGCGATTGGTGCTAACACCGACATGGTCGTAACCGCCGACATTGCGACCGACGGTAAAAAGACCCTGACGCGTGGCCTGCGTAAATACGGCGACAAGTTTAACCGCGTGGCTCTGTTCGTGATGCACTCTGCGACCTACTTCGACATTGTTGATGAGGCGATTGCCAACAAAATCTACGAAGAAGCTGGCGTGGTGGTTTACGGCGGGCAGCCTGGCACGCTGGGTAAACCTGTGCTGGTAACCGACACCATGGACGCTGATGCGATCCTTGGGCTGGTGGCCGGCGCAGTGACTGTTACCGAGTCTCAGGCACCAGGCTTCCGTTCCTACGATATCAACGATCAGGAAAACCTTGCGATTGGCTATCGCGCTGAAGGTACCGTGAACGTTGAACTGCTGGGCTACAGCTGGGATACCGCCAAAGGTGATAATCCTGACCTGACCGCCATCGGTACCGCGGGCAACTGGAAGAAACACTTCACCAGTAACAAATCCACTGCGGGCGTTCTCATCAAACTGGAATCCGCGGTGGGGGAGTAACTCTGTCAGCGGATAAAACCTCCGCAACTGCTGACAGCACAGACGCGGTAACTGTTTCTCTTAAGTACACGCTGAATGGCTCCGGTGTATCCGGTAAAACCGTCGCGTGGACTTCCACAGGCGGCACGCTTAGCACGGCCAGTTCTCAAACCGGCTCTGCTGGTGGTGCAACGGTGAAACTCACATCAGACGTTGCTGGCACCTTCACGGTAACCAGCACGGTTGAAGGAGTGGCGAAAACCACTGATGAGATCACCTTCACTGCGCCTGCCGGAGAATAACGAATGGGGCGAAAGCCCCATAAACAGGATGATTCGATGATCAATACCGATATCACCTCTCCTGATGCCAACAGCTACGTCAGTGAAGAGGATCTTGCCTCATTTGCGGAAATACGCGGCATTGAACTGCCTGGCAAGCTCACACCTTTGCTGATTAAGGCAATGGATTACCTGGAGGGGCTGGACTGGGTAGGCTCAAAAGCTGACCCGAGACAGGCTCTGGCATGGCCACGCGTGAATGTCGTTCTGGATGAACATGATTTCCCGCCGGATGAAGTTCCACGGCAGGTTTTAACCGCGCAGTGCATGCTGGCGGTAGAGGCAATCGACGGAGATTTACTCTCCAGCGTGCGCGAAGCCGCTGTGAAAACTGAACGTGTGGAAGGTGCTGTCACCATGACCTATGCGGTCGCAGATGGTGAAGTTTTCACGCCGTCCTATCCTGCTGTCATGGCGCTGTTAGGCGACCTTGCTGGTGGTCGAGGTTTCGCCATCAATGCATTTGCAGAGAGGGTCTGATATGGCGATTGATTACCTACGTATGCAGGCCAGAACAACGCGCATGCTCAGGCAGAACGGAGCGTTATACAACGTCACCCGCAAGGGTTCAGTAACGGTTATCGGTGGAGTCGAGCATAAAACGGATGATGTTCAGTTCACTGCGATCGGCGTTAAAACGGAATACGCACCCGGCGAAATAGATGGAACGGTCATCGTTAACGGCGACGTGCAGATCGTTTTTACGGCGGAGCAGGAAATTAAAATCGGCGACGTAGTCGATATTGATGGCACAGCCCACCGGGTTATCAAACCCAACCCGGCAAAACCTGCCTCGCTGGTACTCTGCTACAAAGCGCAGTTGAGGGCATAGCATGGGAGAGAACACGGCATTCCTCGCTGAAATCACAGCATTCGTCAATAAGGCGAAAACGAATCAGGAAGCAGTGGTGCGCGCCGTCGGAATCAAAATTCTTAACCAGCTGGTGGTGATGTCCCCAGTGGGCAACCCGGAGTTGTGGGAAGTTAACCAGACAGCCGTTTCCTATAATCGCGCTGTTTACGACCATAACGAGGCGCAGCGGGCAAATCCCGACAACCTGACCAAAACCGGGCGACTGAAGAAAAAAGCCCGGGTGGTGGATGGGATGGATATCAAAGCACCGCCGGGGTATACGGGCGGACGCTTTCGCGGTAACTGGCAGGTATCGTTTGATGCTCCGACAACTGATGAAACGGGACGAATAGACAAGACCGGCGACCTGACAAAAGCAGCCGGGAACTACACGCTGTCACTGTTCAAAGTCGGGATGAAGGCCATTTATTTCTGCAACAACGTCCCGTATGCATACCCGCTTGAAATGGGGCATTCCACACAGGCACCGGGCGGAATGGTCCGTATAACCGCTGCTGAGTTTCAACGCTTCTTTGAGGAAGCTATCAAGGAGGTGTCCTGGTGATTCCTGATATTGCATCTGCACTGGCCGCCAGACTGGGTACCTGGGCCGATGCCGAGGGCATTTCAGTTGCATGGGAGAACGTGCCGTTTACACCTCCTGCTAACGACATATACCTGGCCGTACACGATATGCCCGTTACGCCGCGGACAATCGATCTCGGATTGCGCTGCCGGACTTATTCAGGCGTGTACCAGATCAATGTCGTGGCGCCAGCCGGCTTAGGCCGTACCTCAGTCGTTTCTCTGGCGGGCAGATTAGTGGAATTGTTCCCTGAGGGGCAGGAAATTGCAGGAAGTGACTTCACCTGCTGGATCACCAGCACGCCAGCAATTTTTCGCGGTATCCCGACAGCTGTTTCCTACACCATTCCCATCAGCCTGAACTACCGGGCCGACATCATTAACTGACCCCGTCAAAATCATCGGCCATTGTGCCGGTTTTCTAATTTCACAGGAGTAACCATTATGGGCTTCGCACTGCCTAACGGCGCTCATGTTTATCTGGCCTCGGGCTACGGCCCAGCCATTACTTTCACCGGCGCGACGAATGCTGAGCACGCGGTGATCACCGTCAGCTCCGCGGACGATATCGCGGTCGGTGATATCGTTCACGTGAACTGCAACTGGTCGGGTATTGATAACGTTATCGCGAAAATCGACGCGATTGCGGAGAATGCTGTCACTCTTCGCAACATCAATACCACCAACAAAAACAAATACGCGGCTGGCGGCGGTTCCGGCTCTATTCGCAAAATTGAAGAATGGACCGAACTGCCACAAATCACTGAGGTATCGAAATCCGGTGGTGATCAGAACACCACGCAGATTCAGTTCCTCAGCGATGACCGTCAGCGCAACCTGAATACCTATAAATCTGCCGTCTCTCAGACTTACTCGATCGCTCACGATTCAAGTCTCCCGGTATATCCGTTGCTGCGCCAGCTGGATGAAGACGAAGAGACTGTGGCGGCTTATATGTACGTTTCGAAGGCGAAGGAGAATCGTTACTGGGCGGCCACGGCATCTTTTGACGACACGCCGACCACGGCGGTGAACGAAGTCGAAACGGTAAGCGTCGTGCTGAACCTGCAATCGCCAGCAATGACGTTCTACAAAATCACAGGCGCCGCGGCATAAGCCAGGCATAACGATAGTCTAAGCCTCCTCCATGGAGGCTTTCTTTCACTAAGAGGCAACGATGGCGACTAAATTCACCCTTCAGCCCAAACCAACTTTTAAGGCCAACGTCTCGATCCCGCGCGCTGGCGATGAGGATGGCGTGCTGACATTCACATTCAATCACAAGCCACTCAAAGAACTGGCGGATCTGGAGAAAATGGAAGGCAAAACCGCCACTGATTTTCTGATGGAAATCATTGCTGGCTGGGCACTTCCCGATGCATTCAACGCGGAAAACCTGTCGGTGCTGCTGGAAAACTATCCGGCGGCAATGAAGGCAATCCCGGAAACCTACTACCGAGAGTTGATGGGGCAGCGCGAAAAAAACTGATAGCGGTTGCCTCTGCATTCTATACGCCTGAACCCACAGCGGCAGACCTGGCACCCTATGGGCTTACGCCGGATGACTATGACGATCAATACATCGACGTCTGGCCAGATGTATGGCCTTCATTCCTGGTGTTTCAGGCTGTCAGCACGCAGTGGCGCACGGGCATGGGAGGCGCATCAGGTCTTGATTACAACGTGCTGCCCTGGGTGATGCGCCTGCACAACGTCGACGACGAGGCAACCGCGCTTTCGGACATCCGAATCATGGAGTGCGCCGCACTAAAAGTTATGCATAAAGAGAGGGCGGAATGAGTAACGACATCGCCACGATTTCCCTGCGTGTAAATACCACTGAGCTGGAGCGTGGTAACCAGGCACTGGATCGCTTTCAGGAGACTGCGTCCGCCGCAGCAGGTAAAGCGGATGACCTGAACAGTACGTTCCGCACCGGGATCGACAACCAGAAAAAAAACAGCGAAAGCCTGAAACAGCAACGGCAGGAACTGCAAAACCTGCTGAATAAAATCAGCCCTGTTAACAAGGCGCTGGACGAGCTGGATACCATTCAGGAAAGCCTGTCTAAATTCCGGAGCAAAGGTCTGGTGGGTGACGAGGATTTTACTCGTTACAACAGCGTGCTTGAGACGACCCGCGCGAAACTGGCGCAGGTCATGGAATCTGAAACAGCAGAGGGCCGAGCTCGCATTGAGCAGGCACAGGCAGCGCAACGGGCAACTGCCGCAGGCAAAACTTTTATCGACTCACTTGAGGACCAGGTTGCAGCTATCGGAAAAACCCGTGCAGAGTTACTCGAACTGAAGGCGGCCCAGCTTGGCGTGTCGGACCGCGCTGCGCCAATGATTGCCCGACTAAAAGAGCAGGAAGAGTCCTGGAAATCTGGAGCTATCAGTGCGGGGCAGTACCGTAATGCCATGCGTTACCTGCCAATGCAAATGACGGATATTGTGACCTCACTGGCCTCCGGTATGCCGGTTTATATGGTTGCTATCCAGCAGGGGGGGAAGCTGCGTGATTCCTTTGGTGGGGTGGGGAACGCGCTAAAAGCGATGTTATCCATGGTCACCCCGGCGCGTGTAGCGATTGGTGGTCTGGCCGGTGCAGTTCTCCTTGCCGCGAAGGCAGGATCTGATTACTTCACTGCCTATGACGAAATCAATAAAGCTATCATCCGCACCGGAAACATTGCCGGTACGTCAGCGCTACAGATTATGGCATCCTCCCAGTCAATCTCTGCTTCAACCGGGGCTACGGTGGGCACTGTCCAGAGTCTGATGACAGAGTTAGTTGGTATCGGCTCAATGTCTCAGCAACAGCTTGAGAAAGCTACCAAAGCGACGGCGCTGGCAGTTGAAACTGGCATTGTTTCGACTCAGGACATTACCAAGGCTTATAAGGATATTGAAAAGGATCCGGTTAAGGCTCTTCAGAACCTTAATGAGCAATTCAACTTTCTCACCGTTTCACAGCTTAAGCACATTGACGAGTTAGTTAAGCAGAAAGACCAGACCGCTGCCGTTACTCAAGCTATGGATTTGTTTGCCGACACGATGGCAGAGCGCGGAGAGCAGGCTTACGACTCGCTGACACCATTTGGCCGCCTGTGGCTTGATATCAAGGGATGGGCATCTGAGGCTATGCAGAGAATCGGTCAGTGGGTAGCTGAACTGGCATCAAACACGCTAAAGGAATTTAACGCAATTTATTACAGCGTCGCGATAGTTTTCCAGAAGCTGAACCAGATTATTTCTTCTTCTATCGCGGCTGCGATTAATCTCGTTCCTGACTGGGCGAAAACTGATACTTTGCAGGGATGGCAGGACTATAACGAACAAATGGCCGGCGCTTATGGTAACAGCGTGTCTCAGCTGAAAAAGGACTGGGACGCGGCTGACATTAGCGCAGGCAAGTACCTCGATACATCCCGCAAGATAAGCGCCGCGACCACTCAGAAGGATCGGGAAGCAGTCGCTTCGTTTGGCAAAAAAACGAAAACAGGAAAGCAGGGCACTGTATCTGCTGGCGACCGCAGTACTGACGCTGCTCAGACCGAATTGCTGGCGCTTCAGGCGCAGTTGCGTGCTCTTCAACAGCATAAAGGGCTGAACGACACTATCAGCCAGCAGCGCAAAGATCTGTGGACCACTGAGGCGAAATTTCAGGTGCTGGAAGAAGCCTCGCGTTCACGTTCCCTGACAAAGCAGGAACGATCCCTGCTGGCGAGTAAAGACCAGGTGCTTCAGTTGGCACGGCAGAAAGCCCTGTTAGGTGATCAGATTACCGAACAGGAACAGCTGAACAAGCGAATGGATACCTCGCAGAAATACGTCACGCAGATGACAGAGAAGCAGGCTGCTTTGGTCGGTGGAGCTGGAATGAGCGATCGGTTAGCTCAGCGTGAACTCGCGAAAAGTCAGCTTGCCGCAGGTTGGGTGAACGCCGGCGGTTCTCTGGAGGACGTTGGTTATCAGAAGCAGCTCAAAGCGGCGAATAATTACTATGCCGCAGAGGACAGGTTGCGTGGCGACTGGTTGACCGGCGCGAAAAAGGGCTGGGCTGAATTTGAGGACTCCGCAACCAATGTTTACTCACAAGTGCAGACAATTACCAGCAATGCATTCACCGGTATGGCCAGCACTCTTACAGACTTTTTTACCACTGGAAAAGCTAACTTCTCAGATTTCCTGACAACCTTTTTGAAAGGAACAGCCCAGATGCTGACACAGTTGGTGCTGGTTAACGGAATGAAGTCTGCGTTTGGGGGGACATCATTTGGTTCATTTTTCGGATTTTCTAGTGGCGGCGCAGTTCCGGAATTCGATACTGGCGGCTACACAGGGGATGGAGGAAAGTATCAGCCAAAAGGCGTGGTGCATGGTGGCGAATTCGTCTTCACCAAAGAGGCAACAAGTGCGCTGGGGGTTGGAAACCTCTATTCACTTATGCGAAGCGCACAGGGTTATGCAAATGGCGGTTATGTTGGCCACGCTCCGATGTATGGGTTTCAGTCATCATCGGCCGGTGGGGTAAGTATTCAAACGTCCGTAGTTGTTCAAAACCAAAATTCACAGCAGCAGACTTCTGCAAATAACGATGCTGTTTCTCGCGCTTACAAGCAGACTATTGATCAATCTGTTCGGGCAGGTATTGCGAAACAACTTCAGCCTGGTGGGCTCATCTGGAATGCAACAAAATCAAGATAAGAGACATGGTGTTTGTTTTATCACATTATTCATCATGTTAAGATGTTTCCGATTGCAATCAAAGGAAACTTAAAATGAAGAAGGTAGTGGCTTTAGCTCTTGGGGCTTTAATGTTGTCTGGCTGTACTGTTCGCGTTGCTGATATGACCGTTGGTAGTACTAAAAATTACAACCTGAACGCAGCTAAGTTTGAAAAAGGTCAACGTGTGACTGGTGAAGACAAAGCTCCAATTGTTATTTTCCCGCTGGGCATTCCAAGCGTTAAAACTGCAATGGATCGGGCTATTGAAAAAGACAAGTGTTCCGTAGGCCTAAGCGATGTTGTTATTTATCAATTAAACCACGCATTTCTGTTCGGCACATATGGTTACCGTGTTGAAGGCACGCAGATTATCGACAAGTCTCAGCTTGGTTGTGAAACCCGCTAATTTCCTTCTCATATTATCACAAGCCACCTTCGGGTGGCTTTTTTTATGGAGCAAACATGGCACTGGAAACGTTCACCTGGCGAACGCAGATACAGGCGGGAATGGAAGGAACGTTTAGCCATAAAACCCGCTCTGCAACCTTTGGCGATGGCTATGAGCAGATTGCAGGGGAAGGCATCAACCCTGAAAAGCAGTCATGGCCTGTAACCCTAACGGGCAAAAAAACGGACATGCTCCAGGCCCTTAAATTCTTTCGTTCTCACGTTATAAAGTCATTCATCTGGACATCGCCAGTTGGCGAAACTGGGCTCTACCGGATTGAGGCCGAATCAATCAAGTCACAGCCCTTATCCAGCAACGTTCTGACCATTTCCGCAACATTCAAACAGGCGTACGCACCATGATCACAGCAGACTATCAAAGCCTTGAGCCCGGTAATAAAGTCCGGCTTATCGAAGTTGATGGCTCTACGTTCGGCGTGGATGATGTACTGCGATTTCACGCATACAACCTCCCGCACACAGAAGAAGAAATCGCTGCCGCTGGTGGCGATGAATCAAAGCTGAAGGCGAAAAGTATCTGGTGGCAGGGGGAGGAATATGCCGCCTGGCCGTATCAAATAGAAGGGCTTGAAGCCTCCACAGACGGCAACAGTGCCCAGCCAACACTCACGGTTGCAGATATCGATAGCAAGATTACAGCGCTGTGCCTTGCTTATGACGATATGCTACAGGCGAAAGTCACTATCCATGACACTTATTCGCATTATCTCGATGCGAAGAACTTCCCAGCAGGTAACGCAACAGCTGATCCGCAACAGGTCAGAAAACGAGTTTTTTTCATTGATGGTAAAAGCAGCGAAATTCCGGGCGAAAGTATCGAATTCGTACTCGATAGCCCGATGTCGTTGCAGGGTAAGATGATCCCCACGCGCCAGCTTCATTCCCTGTGTACCTGGTGCATGCGCAATAAGTACCGAACCGGTGACGGTTGCGATTATGCCGGAACCAGATACTTCGATAACAATAATAATTCTGTCGATGATCCCTCGCTTGATGTCTGTAACGGCACGCTCACGGCGTGCAAACTTCGCTTCGGAGAGAATGAAGAACTGCCGTTTGGTGGTTTCCCGGGAACGTCTTTAATCAGGAGCTGATATGCGTCAGAAAACCATTGATGCGATTATGGCGCATGCAGCCGCTGAATATCCTCGTGAGTGCTGTGGTGTGGTGGCGCAGAAAAGTCGTGTTGAACGTTATTTCCCGTGCCGGAATCTTGCCGCGGCGCCGGAGGACAATTTTGTCCTCTGCCCGGAAGATTACGCAGCTGCTGAAGACTGGGGTACGGTGATCGCCATCGTTCACAGCCACCCTGACGCCACTACGCAGCCGAGCGAACTGGATAAAGCGCAATGCGACGCAACGCTTTTACCCTGGCATATCGTGAGCTGGCCCGAGGGGGATTTACGCACCATTCAGCCGCGCGGAGAGCTGCCACTGCTGGAGCGTCCGTTTGTGCTTGGTCACTTTGACTGCTGGGGGCTGGTAATGAGCTATTTCCGGCAAAAGCATGGTATCGAACTCCACGATTACCGGGTTGATTATCCCTGGTGGGAAAACGACTATCCGGACAACTTCTATCAGGATTGCTGGTACGAGTGCGGATTCCGTGAATTCGACGGGCCGCCGAAACCTGGCGATATGGTGATCATGCAGGTTCAGGCTGATAAGTGGAATCATGCGGGGATTCTGCTGGAAGGCAACATGCTACTGCATCACCTTTATGGGCATCTGAGCCAGCGCGTACCTTATGGCGGTTACTGGCGTGAGCGCACAATGAAAATATTGCGGTTTAAAGACTGTTTCTGATAACCGCCTGTGACAGTTTTTTTTGGGGAAAAAATGGCTGCATTACTCAATGTTGAGCCTGTCCGCACAATTCGATTGTACGGCGTGCTAGGTGCCACCTTCGGGCGTGAATATCGTTTATCAGTAGCTTCACCAAAAGAGGCCATCCGCGCCCTGAGCGTTATCGTGCCGGGTTTTGAGCGTTTCCTTAACACCAGCAAACAACGGGGTTTAACTTATGCGGTATTCAGCGGGAAACGAAACCTCGTAAACGATGAACTCAGTATGGACAGGAGCACAGAGGAAATCCGCATCGCGCCGGTGATCATCGGCAGTAAGCGAGCCGGGGTTTTTCAGACAATCCTCGGGGTTGCCCTTGTCGCTGTTGCTGCGTTCGTCACGGGAGGGGCCGCGATCGGGATTGGTGGGACTGCTTTTGCTGGTGGATGGGGAGCTGTGGCGGGGATTGGGGCATCAATGGCGATCGGCGGCGTAGTCCAGATGCTTTCTCCACAGACTACCGGGCTAGCCAGCAAGCAATCAGCAGATAACCGCGCCAGCTATGCATTTGGTGGAGTGACGAACACAACCTCGCAGGGAAACCCTGTCCCCATTCTCTATGGTAAGCGGCGAATCGGCGGCGCTGTTGCTTCTGCCGGGATTTACGTAGAAGACCAGCAATAACAAATATTTGTCAATCAGGCCACCTTCGGGTGGCTTTTTTTATGGGCGCGATATGGTTAAAACAATTACCGGACGTAAAGGCGGCAGCTCGAGTTCTCGCACCCCTGTCGAGCAGCCCGATGATCTCCAGTCCGTTGCGAAAGCGAAAATCCTGATGGTTCTCGGTGAAGGGGAGTTTGCTGGTGGGCTGACTGCGAGGGATATCTATCTTGACGGCACACCTTTACAAAACGCTGATGGTTCCGAGAACTTCAGCGGTGTCGTGTGGGAGTTTCGCCCAGGGACACAGGCTCAGGATTACATTCAGGGGATACCTGGCACAGAAAATGAAATCAGCGTCGGTACCGAAATATCCAGCGAAACATCCTGGACGCATACCTTCACCAATACGCAGCTTTCGGCGGTTCGCCTGCGCCTGAAGTGGCCATCTCTTTTCAAACAGCAGGATAACGGGGATTTAGTAGGGTACTCCATCAACTATGTGGTGGAGCTTCAGATGGACGGTGGTAGCTGGCAACAGGTCCTTGATACTAATGTGACCGGGAAAACCACATCAGGTTATGAACGCAGCCATCGTATCGATTTACCGAAAGCTGGCAGCACCTGGACCATCAGACTGCGCAAGATTACCGCTGACGCAAATAGTGCCAAAATCGGCGACACGATGACGCTTCAAAGTTATACAGAGGTCATCGATGCCAAACTGCGCTATCCAAACACAGCTCTATTGTACATCGAGTTTGATTCCAGCCAGTTCAATGGCTCTATTCCACAAATCGCCTGTGAACCACGTGGACGTGTCATCCGCGTACCGGATACTTACGAGCCGGAAACAAGAACTTATAGCGGTACGTGGCTTGGGACATTCAAATGGGCCTGGACTGATAACCCCGCGTGGATATTCTACGACCTGGTGGTTAGCGACCGTTTCGGGCTTGGGGATCGTCTCACAACAGCGAACATAGACAAATGGACACTTTACCAGGTTGCACAGTATTGCGATCAGATGGTGCCGGATGGCAAAGGCGGAAGTGGCACCGAACCACGTTATACCTGCAACGTCTACATTCAGGAACGCAACGACGCTTATACGGTCCTGCGTGATTTTGCTGCTATCTTCCGCGGGATGACCTACTGGGGCGACGACCAGATTGTGGCGCTGGCGGACATGCCGAGGGATGTTGATTTTACATACACGCATGCGAACGTTATCGATGGCCGGTTTACCTATTCCAGCAGCACCACAAAGAACCGTTATACCAATGCGCTCGTATCCTGGTCTGATCCCGATAACGCCTATTCTGATGCGATGGAACCTGTTTTTGAACAGGCGCTGGTTTCGCGTTATGGTTTTAATCAACTTGAGATAACAGCTATTGGTTGTACCCGGCAATCGGAGGCGAACCGAAAAGGGCGATGGGGGATCCTGACCAACAACAAAGATCGCGTTGTTACTTTCAATGTAGGGGAAGATGGCAACATTCCACAGCCTGGCTATGTAATCGCCGTAGCGGACCGAAATCTCTCCGGGCGCGACCTGGGCGGCCGTATCTCTGCGGTGAATGGTCGCGTGCTAACGCTGGACAGGGCGCCGGATGCTTCGCCAGCCGACAGGATGATTGTCAATCTTCCATCGGGTGTTTCACAGTCACGCACCATTCAGTCGATAACGGGCAATAAAGTGACCGTTACGACCGCTTACAGTGAAACGCCTGTGGCTGAGGCCGTATGGGTCATTGAGTCTGATGAGCTCTACGCACAGCAGTATCGCGTTATTACGGTAACTGATAATAATGACGGCACGTTCACAATCGTCGGTGCAAATCACGATCCGGATAAATTTGATCGCATTGATACCGGAGCCATCATTGACCAGCGGCCGGTGAGCGTGATCCCGCCGGGCAACCAGTCGCCGCCTGCGAACATCGTGATCAGCTCGTTTTCCATGGTGCAGCAGAACATTAGCGTCGAAACCATGCGCGTGAGCTGGGACCAGGCGCAGAACGCTATCGCCTATGAAGCGCAATGGCGCCGCAACGAAGGGAACTGGGTTAACGTGCCGCGCAGCTCCACCACGTCATTCGACGTTCCTGGGATTTATGCCGGGCGTTATCTGGTACGGGTGCGCGCCATCAATGCCGCAGAAATTTCTTCCGGGTGGGGCTATTCAGAAGAGAAAACGCTGACCGGTAAAGTGGGCAATCCCCCGAAACCGGTCGGCTTCATCGCTTCTGATAATGTGGTTTTCGGTATCGAGCTGAGCTGGGGATTCCCGGCGAACACCGACGACACGCTGAAGACGGAAATTCAGTACAGCCTGACAGGGACGGAAGACGATGCGATGCTGCTGGCAGACGTACCCTATCCGCAGCGCAAGTATCAGCAGATGGGCCTTAAGGCAGGGCAAATTTTCTGGTACCGCGCGCAGCTGGTGGACCGCAGCGGAAACGAGTCAGGGTATACAGACTTTGTGCGCGGGCAGGCCAGCATCGATGTATCCGATATCACAGATGCAATCCTGGAGGACATGAAAGGCTCCGATACGTTCAAAGACCTGATCGAGAACGCGGTGGACAGCAATGAAAAAATTGCTGGCATGGCTGACGACATCAAACAGGCCAACGACGAACTGGCGCAACAGGCGCAGGAAATAGCAAAAAACGCCCAGGAAATCGGTAAGGTTCAGACCAGCGTTACTAACCTGTCGAGCACGGTCGGAGATGTGTCATCCTCTCTTTCAGAGCTTGAGCAGACCGTCGCAACGGCTGATACGGCGCTGGGCCAGCGCATCGATAACATCAGCGTGTCTGTGGACGGCATGGCGGGGGGAGTGAAGAACTCCGCCATCGCGATTATTCAGGGCAACCTGGCGCAGGTGGCCGCGCGCAAAACACTGTCGGCATCGGTCGCCGGTAACAGCGCGCAGCTGGACCGCATTGATGAGGTGATCGTCAACGAGAGGGAGGCAACGGCGCGTTCGCTGCTGAGTTTGCAGACTGACGTGAACGGCAATAAGGCATCCATCAACAGCCTGAACCAGACGTTCTCCGATTACCAGCAGGCCACGGCCACGCAGATAAACGGCATCACAGCGACCATCAACGGACATACCTCAGCCATTACCACTAACGCTCAGGCCATTGCGAACGTTAACGGGGATCTGAAGGCGATGTACGGCATCAAGGTCGGGTTATCCAGCAACGGCCAGTACTATGCCGCAGGGATGGGGATCGGCGTGGAGAATACGCCGTCCGGCATGCAGTCGCAGGTTATCTTCCTGGCTGACCGCTTCGCCGTCACTCACCAGGCCGGAGCACAGGTCACACTTCCGTTCGTTATCCAGAATGGACAAACCTTTATCCGGAATACTGTGATCGGTGAAGGGACTATCGACAATACCAAAATCGGCAGCTACATCCAGTCGACAACCTGGGACGGCACCGGGAACGTCGGCTGGCACATCAACAAGTCAGGCTACGCGACGTTCAACAACGTGACCGTTCGCGGCTCGATTTACGCCACAAACGGTAATTTTTCTTTCAATGGCTCCGGCAACACAACGGTGATTAATGGTAATGGCGTAACCATTAATATTCCGGGTGGCGGCCGCATCGTACTGGGGACGTGGACATAAAATGCCGACAGGACTACTGATAGAACTGAATGACGGCGGAAAGCGCATGGAGATAACTGCGGGCCTGCGATGCCCGTCGTTTGGGGCCAACTTTGACAGTGGCTACCAGAAAGCCAAGTACGCTGATGTTGCCGGTTATGTTTCCGGTGCGCAGGTACTGTTTATCCCTCACGCGACGGCTTATCTTGATTCAGGGCTGCTTCATAAAATGAACTCGGTCACCATATCCGGTGGACGCGTGACGCAGAACTCCACGATGAAGGATGTAAGCATCAGTGAGCGTGAAAGTACGTACACGTTCCCCGGTAGCCTCTGGCAGATATTTCCGTCAGGCCAGCGTAGTGGTGTGGGCCTGCTCATCAGCAACAGCACTGACTTCACTTCAATAACCAATGCTACGCAGTCAGGACAGTGTATCTTGAAGGGTACCGTCAATGTTCCCACTGGCGGCTGGGCAATTCCCACGATAGCGGGGTATGACAAGTCCAAATATATCGTCTTTGGGCGCTGCAATAGCGGTAACACAGTCGATTTCGATGGCAACACGGTCAGGTTCTTCAGCCCTCCATCCACCAACGATGATGCTCCGACGACCGGCACGATAGATATTGTCATCTTCGCCAGTGGCGTGGCGCCGCAGCCGGGCACCGGGCTCAACATCTTCAATTCAGCCGGGGCCTGCACGTTTTCAACGACAAAGCGGCCTTTCGTCTACCTCAACCAGCTCTGGACGCCTTCGAAAAATGCCGTGAGCATCGGCAGCGGCTATGTTCCGCTGGGCAGATTCGGGCTGATGGCTCACGAAGTAAATGGCATGTACGTGTATCGAATGTTCGGAATAAAAATACAGAACGGCAGTGCTTCAGTTCAGGGTGGGAAATTTCTTGGGCGCGAGCGGTATGCAATTTTTGGTAATGACACGGTAACGCCACTGAACCTTCCCGTTCTTCCTGATATGTACGTCTGAATAAACTGTCTTTTTAATCAACCCCGCTCCGGCGGGGTTTTTTATTGCCTGGAGAAAATATGCTTTATAACACTGGCACCATCGCCATTAACGGAAATACAGCCACCGGCACCGGCACGAACTGGACGGCACCCGCCAGCCAGATTCGGGTTGGCCAGACGTTGTTTGTTCTTTCTAACCCGGTACAGATGTTTCAGATCACGGCCATCAACAGTGCGACGTCACTGACGGTTACACCCGCAGCGTCTCCGGCGCTCAGCGGCCAGAAGTACGGCATTCTTGTTACTGATAGTCTCTCGGTCGATGGCCTGGCGCAGAGCATGTCTCAGCTCATCAACGAGTATGACGAGAACATCGGCGCGTGGGAGACGTTCGCCACCACCTCAGCAAACCAGAACATCACCGTTACCATCAACGGCACTCGTGT
>NZ_JBMKIA010000029.1:0-1490 GCF_049238215.1 Enterobacter cloacae complex sp. IR5441 | reverse complement strand
TCGACATTCCTAGCGACCAGTTCGTGTCCGTGCGCGTCGAAATGCCTGCCGATTCTTTATACAACCAAAAAATCAGAGCAGCAGAGCTGGCCATGACTGCTGATGCGGGTGAATAAAGGTCGGTTTGGTAGACAGCAATGGTTACGTGCCTGTGTCACTGGGAGGTACGGGTAGCAACAGGGGGGCCGCAATTGGTGTCAACATCGATGGAACCTTATCTTCTACTGGCTGGTTTAATGATATTTCAACCAACCCTTCCACAATAGGTTCTGCCCGAATAACTGATGATAATGTATGGCGGAGCTATATTTCTGTTCGCCATCGGAACGGTTCTAATGCGGCCTCAGGAGGAGATAGTGCGAATTACGGATTTATGCTGGTCGATGAAGCAATGTCAGCTCAGTCAGCCGCAAATATCACAATTCGTAAACAGGCAGGCGGTACGTGGCTTTCACCTGTCAAATTATATTCAACGGGTAATACGACTAAAGCAAGTGATGGCACCCTAAAGGCGGCCTCACCTGTTGCTCGCATTGTTAATTCTCAGGAACAGAACCAGCGCACGGATATATCCGAGGATGGTTTTGCATGGTGCGGCTGCGGTACTGCGAACACCGAAGCTGAAGGAATCAAAATTTCCCGGGTCGATGTTGGTGTTTATGTGCTGAGAGGTTCGGCAGGCCTGGCGTCAGAGGGATGGCAGTTACTGCCGCCAATGGACCCAGGCGGCATGGGAGAGCTTGGGATTGTTGAAGCAGAGCAGGCAGAAAGCGGTGGGCTGACTATCCGCCTGTTTAAGCGAAAATACATGCTGAGCGATGAAGGGGAGATCGTCAAAACAAAAGGGGAACCGATGGACGTGCCGGTGAACAGCTGGATCGATGTTCGCTTGGATATGCCTGATGATTCTGCCTTTAATCAGATGATCAATCAGAAACTTCAGCCATAGCTGCACGCTGATTCCAGATACTGTTTTGCGGCATCTCTACACGGACACTGACAAACTGATCGGCCGGAATATCGGCCGGTTCGCCATCCACGAAACCTTCCCGTGAGTTCCTCGCAAATATCGGTGCTGACGGGTATTCCCGGTGGAATGTTTTCACGAGCACTGATCCGTCGGCATTAACCTCATAGTCAAGCCAGATTAGGGCCTGCCCATTACGATCTTTAGGGATATCGAAGCCACCATCAATCCCACCCCACGCCGCATCTGAATTCATACCCATGCAGCCCTCGATCAGATACTCTCCGGCTTTCATGCGAGTTACGGTACAGCCCTCTGATTCGTTATTAGTTTCAAACGAACCGTCTGCATACAGTTTAACTACTGGGGAAGCTGCTTTTAACGTGCCGTCACTAGCTCTGGTAGTGTTACCAGTGTCATAAACTCGTAACCATGGAAGGAATGAGGCGCTTTCTCTTGCCCTCCACCACATACCCTGGTTTCCTCGTCCCCCAAGCTGAAAGCAGTAGGATGAATCGGAACT
>NZ_JBMKIA010000028.1:0-46373 GCF_049238215.1 Enterobacter cloacae complex sp. IR5441 | reverse complement strand
TCCCACCTGACCCCATGCCGAACTCAGAAGTGAAACGCCGTAGCGCCGATGGTAGTGTGGGGTCTCCCCATGTGAGAGTAGGGAACTGCCAGGCATCAAACAAGTGAAGAGGCCATCCGCAAGGATGGCCTTTTTGCGTTTGTGCACCTGCTTCCTTTCCATAAACAAATCACCTATCCCCCCATATATACGGTAAACTATCCCGGTTTTTGCATCAGGATAGCGTCTATGAATCACTCCCTTAAGCCCTGGAATACCTTTGGTATTCAACGGAATGCTAATCAAATTGTACGTGCCGACAGTGCTCAGCAGTTGCTGAATGCATGGCAAAACGCAACAGAAAACGGTGAACCCGTACTTATTCTGGGCGAAGGAAGTAATGTCCTGTTTCTCGATGATTTTGCGGGGACGGTAATCGTCAATCGCATCATGGGGATTGAGCGTAAAGAGAGCGCTGACAGCTGGCATTTACACGTGGGTGCTGGCGAGAACTGGCACCATCTGGTGCAATATACCCTCGAAAAAGGGATGCCAGGGCTGGAAAACCTGGCTCTGATCCCGGGCTGTGCAGGATCATCTCCTATTCAAAACATCGGTGCCTACGGCATCGAACTGAAACACGTCTGCGAATATGTCGACTGTATCGAACTCGCGACCGGAACGGCGAAGCGCCTGACCGCAGAGCAGTGCCGCTTTGGCTATCGCGACAGCATTTTCAAGCACGACTATCAGGATCGTTTCGTCATTGTGGCCGTTGGCCTGCGCCTGGCGAAAGCCTGGAAACCCGCTCTGACTTACGGCGATCTGACCCGTCTCGACCCGGCTACCGTCACACCGCGTGAGGTATTTGATTCCGTTTGCCACATGCGAATGACCAAGCTCCCGGACCCGAAAGTAAACGGAAATGCGGGTAGTTTCTTCAAAAACCCGGTGATCAGCAGCGAAAATGCAAAAGCGTTTCTCGCCGGCTGGCCAACGGCCCCGCATTATCCTCAGGCGGATGGTAGCGTGAAGCTGGCCGCAGGCTGGCTTATCGATCAGTGTGAATTAAAAGGTACGACTCTTGGTGGCGCTGCTGTTCATCGTCAGCAGGCGCTGGTACTGATCAACCAGTCCAACGCGACAAGTGAAGATGTCGTCAACCTGGCGCATCATGTGCGCCAGCGCGTGGGCGAAAAATTCGACGTCTGGCTGGAGCCTGAAGTTCGCTTTATTGGCCGAACGGGCGAAGTGAATGCCGTGGAGACCATTGCGTGAAGGACAATACTATTCCGTTAACTCTCATCGGTATCCTTGCCGATGGCGAGTTTCATTCTGGCGAGCAGCTGGGCGAACAGCTGGGCATGAGCCGTGCTGCGATCAATAAGCATATTCAAACGCTCCGCGACTGGGGCGTGGATGTGTTTACGGTGCCGGGAAAAGGCTACAGCCTGCCGGAACCGATCCAGTTACTGAATGAAGAGGTCATCCGCAGCCAGATTGGGCACGGTAACGTCGCGGTATTGCCGGTCATTGATTCGACGAACCAGTATCTGCTGGATCGCCTGAGCGAGCTGAAATCCGGTGATGCCTGCGTTGCCGAGTACCAACAGGCAGGACGTGGCCGCCGGGGGCGTAAGTGGTTCTCACCATTTGGCGCCAACCTCTACCTTTCCATGTATTGGCGGCTTGAACAGGGGCCAGCTGCGGCCATCGGGCTGAGCCTGGTGATCGGCATTGTGATGGCAGAGGTGCTGCACGATCTGGGTGCCGATCAGGTGCGGGTAAAATGGCCCAACGATCTGTATCTCAACGATCGAAAGCTGGCGGGGATCCTGGTTGAACTGACGGGAAAAACAGGCGATGCCGCACAGATCGTCATTGGGGCGGGACTGAACATGGTGATGCGAAACGTGCAGAACGATGTCGTGAACCAGGCCTGGACCAACTTGCAGGAAGCGGGGATCACCATCGATCGCAATACGCTTGCCGTCCGCATGATCAATGAGTTGCGTAGTTCGCTGACGCTCTTTGAACAAGAGGGGTTAGCGCCATTCCTGTCCCGCTGGGAAAAGCTGGATAACTTTATTAACCGACCGGTGAAGCTGCTGATTGGAGATAAAGAAATTTACGGCACATCACGCGGCATTGACGCGCAGGGCGCGTTGCTTCTTGAACAGGATGGCGTGATTAAGCCCTGGGTGGGCGGTGAAATTTCGTTACGAAGTGCGGAGTAACCCTCTCCCCACAGGGGAGAGGGTGTAGCAGGTCATCACTGCGGATACGGCACCCAATCCCCGGCATTCAGTCGGACATAAGGCTTATTCTGATACTGGATCACCACCGCATTGGCGTTTTCCGATACCTCCGCCGTCTGCGGCAGCCCGCTGGTGAGTTGATCCCAATTCGCGCTATCTTCCACAAACAGCTTACCGTCTACAGCGCGAGCAACCAGTTCCGAGATAGCCAGGTAGCTGCTTGGCTGGGTGATTTCAATGGGCGCTCCCTGATGCGGCGCCTTCATGCCAAAGAACTTAATCCCGGCCGGAACGTTAGTGATGGACGGGCTTGGGATATCGCGCAGACCAGACACCTGCATCCTGTCGCCTTTCAGCGCCCCTCCGTGTTCTGGTACCACCACCACCATCACTTTGCGACCTGATTTTTCCAGCTCGTTGAAGAACGCGTTCAGCTCGTCAAAGAACTTCTGAGCACGGGCCTTATAATCGGCCGTTTTACTCACGCCGGGATAATGGTTCCCGTCGTGCAGCGGCAGCGTGTTATAGAACGTCGCACTACGTGTCCCTTCCTCTTTGCCGACGGTATCTAACCAGCGCTGAAGCACGGCGGTATCGTCATACACCGGCGAGCCATCAAAGCCCAGCAACGTTACCGGCAGCCCTTTCTGGTCCATCAGCGGGGCCTGCATGCCACCCTGTTCACGCACTTCTTTCAGGAAGTTACCGAACTGACCGTTATGGCCCATCATCAGGTGCTGGGTAAAGCCCAGTTTTGCGAGGTTATCAAACAGATAACACTGGTTAGCTGCCGGCTGGTAGAGGTTCTTATGCGAAGGCTGTCCGCAGCTGGCGCGCAGCAGGCGGATAGCCGCCGGGCCGCTGTACGACGTGGCCGAGTTGAAGTCCTTAAACTGAATATCGAAATGCGACCACAGTGGGTGCGACATCAAACCAGCCGCGTCAACGTCAGCCCAGGACAGAGAACAGATGTTAATGACCAGCAGCTCAAACGGCTGAGCATCGGCAGGCAGCGCGTCCGGGAATTTCGTCTGACGCTTATCTTCCGCAGCGTAAAAACTGGAGAGCCACGCGTTCAGGTTAGTGGATGTCGGCGGTGCAGTCTGCGCAGGAATATCCCCAACCACAGGCGTATCCCCTGCTGTCGCAACGGTCGCGGCGGCGGAACCGCCCGTGGTGGTCACGGTTGTCGTCGGCTGACCGGCTGGCCACAGCGAGAAGCTCGGGCCCGTCAGCGTCAGGACGTTAAGCCAGATCATAATCGCGACGACAAACACCGTCACCCGGATCCACTGAGACAGGAACAGCCAGGCGACCAGCAGGACAAATACCGCGCCAATCATCTGCCAGTTAATAAAGCGCTCAACCAGATCGAGCATATAGTCCGCACTGAAACCTGCGACCTGGGAGCCCTGGCTCATGATGCTTTCAGGGCCGGGCAGCCAGGTATCATGCCAGAACAGGGCGAAACCGATGGGGATAGCGACCCAGTGACGTATACGGTGCAGCCTGAGGTTCGGGATTGGCATCAGCAGGAATGCCATAAACACCAGGTTAAGCAGAGGGTGGAAATTAAGATAGCCTGCCCACAGCAGACCAAACTTCACCAGAAAGTAGAAATTCCAGCCGGACAGGCCGCGCCAGTATTGCCAGAGTGGCGAGGGCGCCGAAGAGGTATAGGTAGAATTAGTCATGTTTTCGGTTTGCCTTGACGTTCGGAGCGCGAGTCAGTGTTCCGGCGGGTTTAATATAGCGAGGTTTGACGAACAGTAATCTGATCGTATCGCGAATACGGCGCAGGGAATGGCGTGCATAGTAGCCAAGCGGCAAAAAAATCAGCGCGCACAGAACAACCAGTTGGATGATATCGCTGATATTCATAATGGCGCGCTCTCCTTGTTCTCATCCAGTAAGCGTAGCGGCTCGGGTACCCGTCGCCAGACATGCCCGTCATGTTTCGCGTTCAGAACCGGTTTGGCGCCGCTTGTGACAGGCAACGGTTTGGCCCACTTTTCAGGTGGCAGGGCACGCATCTGGACAAGCTCAGCCGCGATCAGGTTATCTTCAAACCAGACCATACGGTTCGAGAAGATATCCGCGGTAGGAAGCGGGAAGATATGGTTAAGCGCAGTATCCAGATCGTTCACCCGGCAGAAGGAGAGGAACAGCACCAGGCGGTTATCGCCAATGGTCATGATGTCCCCGATACGGTTAGGGCGGCACAGAGTGAGCGCCTGCTCAACGCGAATACCCGGCACGGGGCGCAGGGCAACCATCACCCCTTTTCCGTCTGCCGGTAACAGCGTATTGCTCATCATGTTGCCCACCGCATCGCAGAAGGTGTCCCATTTCTGGTAGCCGCGCAGTTTCATCGGCTGCGTCATTGAAAGCAGGGTGCTGATATCTTCCGGAACATGTCGATTAAACTGCTGGCCCTGGATGCTTTCGATCAGCGTCAGACAGCGCGACAGGGGAGCATTCCACGGAATGACCATATTCGCGCCGCAGCCCAGTAATAAGCGCTCATCGGTGGCGCGCAGGCTGGTATTATTTTCACGCACCACAATTTTTAACGCGCTGCCGCGCTGGCGACGTAATGTGTGAATGTGCCTTGCCAGCGTTTCGATTTGGTTATTCTGGATCAACGAGAAGATAATAGTCGCCGCCTGCGTGGTGCGCGCCTCATCAAATAAGGCTTCATTGGTATCGAACAGTGACCAGTGCTCAGACAGTGCAGGCGCACCTTCCAGTACCGCAATATGGCTCAGAACGCGTTTTTCATCACTGCGTGGCTGAACTACTGTTTCTTCTTGTTGAGCAAGATGCCACTCATCCCCGACATGTTTGAGGGTAAGTTGTTGTCGGGAGCTTACCCCTTTTTCATTGCACCAGAAAGCCACGTCGTAAAGATGGCTGTCGGTCTGGACCCGAATACTGGCCAGGCCATAGAGAGAACGGTATTCACTCATTAAAAGTGAAAAAAGCTTGTCATTATTACTGCCTGGGTTAACAACCAATAAGGTGCAATTTTGATTTTTTGCCCATCTGTTGATTCTTCCCAGCCATTTCAGCAGCTTTTCAGACGGTATATTTTGCAGGCCATCATTAGAGCATTTTAGAATCAGTAAATAGTGCTCAGGAACAATAGAACACTGAATATCGCGGGGTAAAAAGTATAGACTGTCAGCCTCCGCAGGCATGGAAAATAATCGTACTGTCTGGGGCCCACGGTCACTGTCGAGCCTGATGATTGACTTCGGCTCTTCGCCCATCGTAATGACGGCCACGCGGGAATCCTTCCCCTGCGCCGCTATCGTCTGGTTTACCAGACTGATGGCATCTTCATTACGATCCGTATTAACCCACCAGACTCCTCCGACTGGCATGTGGCGCAATTCGTCCCATAATGACTGGATGCCAATAGAAAATATGGAGTCCACGGTGTCCCTCTTTTCGTCGAATTTCTATGTCTCTCAGTTTACTAGCGAAAGCGTAGAAATAAACCTAACATTGAAATTAAAGAACATCAGATTTAGCATGTAAATGAAATTTAATGGGCAGGACGCCTCGCTGCATCTGAATCTTATGATTTTACTCAAAGGGATGAAAAAAGAATGCAAAATAACGAACCCGCAACCCCAGTCGACTCAAGTCTGGGTTACACATTCCAGAACGATTTTTTGGCACTCACGCAGGCTTTTTCTTTGCCTGAAATAGATTACACCGATATTTCCCAGCGTGAACAGTTGGCGGCGGCTATTAAACGTTGGCCGTTATTAGCTGAGTTTGCCCAACAACAATAAGGAAGCCATTGATGGCTGTACTAGGATTACAGGGCGTCCGTGGTGGGGTGGGTACAACTTCCGTTACCGCGGCGCTGGCGTGGTCATTGCAGGTATTAGGTGAATCGGTACTGGTCATTGATGCCTGTTCCGATAATTTGCTGCGCATGTCATTCAATGTCGACTTTACGCATGCAAACGGCTGGGGACGCGCGCTTCTGGACGATAAAGACTGGCGGGATGCGGGTTTGCGTTATACCTCCCAGCTCGATTTGCTTCCCTTTGGTCAATTGACCGAAACCGAGCGCGGGAATGAAGCCGCGTACCAGCGCCTGTTCTCTCGCTTCATCACCGCATTGCAGAGCCTGAAAGAGAGCGGGCACTATCAGTGGATCCTGCTGGACCTGCCGCACGGTGCCGCGTCGCTGACCCGCCAGCTGCTGGCGCAGTGCGACCATGTGCTCTCCATCGCGAACGTAGATGCGAATTGTCATATCCGTCTGCATCAGCAGCCGATGCCTGCCAATGCCCATATTCTGATCAACGATCTGCGCATTGGCAGCCAGATCCAGGACGATCTCTACCAGGTCTGGCTCCAGAGTCAGCGCCGCCTGTTGCCGATGGTGATCCATCGTGACGAAGCGATGGCGGAGTGCCTCGCGTCCAAACAACCTCTCGGGGAGTACCGTAGCGATTCACTGGCGGCGGAAGAGATCCTGACGCTGGCAAACTGGTGTCTGCTGCACTTTGCTAAACGGCCGGAGCCTGCCGGGAGTTCAGTATGAGCCGCCTGACTAACTGGCTGCTCATTCCGCCGGTCAGTTCGCGCTTAAGTGAACGCTACCGCCATTACCGTCATCACGGCGCCTCGTCGCTGAGCGCTGCGCTGGGCTGTTTGTGGATGATTCTGGCGTGGATGTTCATCCCCCTCGAACATCCCCGCTGGCAACGCATTCGTGCGCGCCACGGTGAACTCTATCCGCATATCAACCCTGACAAGCCGCGTCCGCTGGATCCCGCGCGCTACGCTATTCAGTCCATCTGGCTACTAACGACCTCAACGGGCGCGGAGAAAAAAACGTCCCGCTGGCGCAGCTTCGATCGTGTGCAGAACCTGCGTGAACACTACCACCAGTGGCTTGACCGGCTACCTGACCGGGTGGGCGACAAAACGGGTCATTTAGATAACCACAAAGAGCTCGGGCACCTACACCCGGGCTTGCGGCGTTTTATTCTCGGCGTGGTTGTGGTGTTCTCGCTGATTCTTGCGCTGGTCTGTATTACCCAGCCCTTCAATCCGCTGGCGCAGTTCACCTTCCTGATCCTGCTGTGGGGCGTGGCGCTGCTGGTGCGGCGCATACCAGGGCGTTTTTCTGCCCTGATGCTGATTGTGCTATCGCTGACCGTTTCCTGCCGCTACATCTGGTGGCGATATACCTCAACGCTGAACTGGGACGATCCGGTCAGCCTGGTGTGCGGCTTAGTGCTGCTGTTTGCTGAGACTTACGCCTGGATCGTGCTGGTGCTGGGTTACTTCCAGGTTATCTGGCCGCTAAATAGACAGCCGGTGCCGCTGCCAAAAGACACGACCCAGTGGCCTACGGTGGACCTCTTCGTGCCGACCTACAACGAAGACCTGTCGGTGGTAAAAAACACCATTTACGCCGCGCTGGGTATCGACTGGCCGAAGGATAAAATCAAAATTTGGATCCTCGATGACGGTGGCCGTGCCGAGTTCCGCCAGTTCGCGGACGAAGTGGGGGTAGAGTACATCGCCCGTACCACGCATGAACACGCGAAAGCCGGTAACATCAACAATGCGCTGAAATATGCCAAAGGGGAGTTCGTCTCTATTTTCGACTGCGACCACGTGCCAACGCGCTCGTTCCTGCAAATGACCATGGGCTGGTTCCTGAAGGAGAAAGAGCTGGCGATGATGCAGACGCCGCACCACTTCTTCTCGCCGGACCCGTTTGAACGTAACCTCGGCCGTTTTCGTAAAACCCCGAACGAGGGCACGCTGTTCTATGGACTCGTGCAGGACGGGAACGACATGTGGGACGCAACGTTCTTCTGCGGCTCCTGTGCGGTGATCCGCCGGAAACCGCTGGATGAAATTGGCGGGATCGCCGTCGAGACGGTCACGGAAGATGCGCACACCTCGCTGCGTCTGCACCGTCTTGGCTATACCTCCGCCTACATGCGCATTCCTCAGGCGGCGGGGCTGGCCACGGAATCCCTGTCGGCGCATATCGGCCAGCGTATTCGCTGGGCCCGCGGCATGGTGCAAATTTTCAGGCTCGATAACCCGCTGATGGGTAAAGGGCTGAAGCTGGCGCAACGGCTGTGCTACGTCAACGCCATGTTCCACTTCCTGTCCGGTATTCCACGGCTTATCTTCCTCACTGCGCCGCTGGCGTTCCTGCTCCTTCACGCTTACATCATCTATGCGCCTGCGCTGATGATTGCCCTGTTCGTTCTGCCGCACATGATCCACGCCAGCCTGACGAACTCGAAGATTCAGGGGAAATATCGCCACTCCTTCTGGAGTGAAATTTACGAAACGGTGCTGGCCTGGTACATCGCGCCGCCAACCATGGTGGCGCTGATTAACCCGCATAAAGGGAAATTCAACGTCACCGCGAAGGGCGGGCTGGTGGAAGAGGAGTATGTCGACTGGGTGATCTCCCGGCCCTATATCTTCCTGGTGCTGCTGAATATTGTGGGCGTGATTGTTGGGATCTGGCGCTACTTCTACGGCCCGGAAAACGAAATTCTGACGGTCTTCGTGAGTATGGCGTGGGTGTTTTATAACCTGATTATCCTCGGTGGCGCGGTGGCGGTATCGGTGGAGAGCAAACAGGTTCGCCGTGCGCATCGCGTCGAAATCAGCATGCCAGCGGCCATTGCCCGCGACGATGGACATCTCTTCTCCTGTACCGTACATGACTTTTCGGATGGCGGTCTGGGTATCAAGATCAACGGTCAGGCAAAGGTGCTGGAGGGGCAGAAGGTCAACCTACTGCTTAAGCGCGGCCAGCAGGAGTATGTCTTCCCGACGCAGGTGGTGCGTGTGAGAGGAAATGAAGTGGGTCTGCAACTGATGCCGCTGACCAAAAAGCAACACATTGATTTTGTGCAGTGTACGTTTGCCCGCGCGGATACGTGGGCTCTCTGGCAGGACAGCTTCCCTGAGGATAAGCCTCTGGAAAGCCTGCTGGATATTCTTAAGCTGGGGTTCCGTGGCTATCGTCACCTTGCAGAATTTGCCCCGTCGTCGGTGAAATTAATTTTCCGGTCACTTACTTCACTGGTTTCCTGGGTCGTGTCGTTCATTCCGCGTCGACCTGAGCGAGATGAAGCGAAGCAGGCGGACCCGGTTATGGCTCAACAATGATGATAACGCGATGAAAACAAAACTTTCCTGGTTATGTGCAGTGGCAATGGGGATGAGTGCGCTCCCTGCAACAGTGGCTAACGCAGCGCCTGATAACGCAGCGGCCACGCCCGCGCCAACGGTGCCTGTCGTCGCGCAAGCGACCGATCCGGTTGTGACGGCCGCGCCGGGGCAGACGGAAAACGTCGTCCCGAATCAGCCGACGACGGGGAATACGCTGCCCGCCGACAACCCGGTGGTTGGGCAGGTCATGCCTGGCGTGCCGGGAGCCAGTGCGCCGGTGGTTGCCGAAAATACGCCGTCGCGTGACGTTAAGCTGACGTTTGCCCAGATCGCGCCTCCTCCGGGCAGCATGGTTCTGCGCGGCATCAACCCAAATGGCGGTATCGAATTCGGTATGCGCAGCGATGAAGTCGTGTCGAAAGCGATGCTCAACCTGGAATACACCCCATCGCCGTCGCTGCTGCCGGTGCAGTCCCAGCTTAAGGTCTATCTGAATGACGAGCTGATGGACGTCCTGCCCGTCACCAAAGAGCAACTGGGTAAGAAAACCCTGGCTCAGGTGCCGATTAATCCGCTGTTTATCACCGACTTTAACCGCGTGCGTCTGGAGTTTGTCGGCCACTACCGCGATGTCTGTGAAAACCCGGCCAGCAGCACCCTGTGGCTGGATGTCGGGCGTAACTCTTCGCTTCAGATGACCTATCAGCCGCTGGCGTTGAAAAACGATCTCTCCGCCTTCCCGGTGCCGTTCTTCGACCCGCGTGATAACCGTCCGCTGAACCTGCCGATGGTCTTTGCCGGCTCTCCCGATGTGACCGAACAGCTGGCGGCCTCTATCGTGGCATCCTGGTTTGGTTCCCGCTCCGGCTGGCGTGGTCAAAGTTTCCCGGTCATGTACGACAAAATGCCGGACAAAAACGCGATCGTGTTTGCCACCAACGCCAAACGTCCGGCTTTCCTGCGTGACCATCCGGAGGTGAAAGCGCCCACCATCGAGATGATCAGCCATCCGGACAATCCGTACGTGAAGCTGTTGGTGATCTTCGGCCGTGATGACAAAGATCTGGTGCAGGCGGCGAAAGGCATTGCGCAGGGGAATATCCTGTTCCGCGGTAACAGCGTTGTGGTGGACGAGGTGAAACCGCTGCTGGCACGTAAGCCTTATGATGCGCCGAACTGGGTACGTACCGACCGGGCCATCACCTTTGGCGAACTGAAAACCTATGAAGAGCAATTGCAGTCAACCGGGCTTGAACCTTCTCCTGTCAGCCTGTCGCTGAACCTGCCGCCGGATCTCTATCTGCTGCGCACCAACGGCATTGATATCAATCTGAACTACCGTTACACCGCGCCGGCAACCAAAGACAGCTCGCGCATGGATATCAGCCTCAACAACCAGTTCCTGCAATCGTTCAGCCTGACCAGCAGCCAGGAGACAAACCGGTTAATGCTTCGTCTGCCTGTATTGCAGGGGCTGCTGGACGGCAAAACCGATGTGTCGATTCCGGCGCTGAAGCTTGGTGCGGTAAACCAGCTGCGGTTTAACTTCCAGTATATGAACCCCATGCCGGGTGGATCGGTGGAAAACTGTATTACCTTCCAGCCGGTGCAAAACCACGTGGTGATTGGCGATGATTCCACGATCGACTTCTCGAAGTATTACCACTTTATTGCGATGCCGGATCTGCGTGCCTTTGCTAACGCCGGCTTCCCGTTCAGCCGCATGGCAGACCTCTCTGAATCGATTGTCGTGATGCCAAAAGCGGCCAACGAAGGCCAGGTTACCACGCTGCTGGACACCATGGGCACCGTCGGGGCGCAAACCGGCTTGCCGGCTATCAACGTGATGGTGACGGATGACGGGAGCCAGATCCAGAACAAAGATGCCGATATCATGGTCATCGGCAACATTCCGGACAAGCTGAAAGACGAGAAGCGCGTCGATCTGCTGGTGCAGGCGGCTCAGTCGTGGGTTAACACGCCGCTGCGTCAGACCGAGTTCCCGAGCATCATGCCGGACAGCGGCGATCGTCAGGCCAATATCAGGACGACCGTAAGCTCAACGGGTCCGATGGCCGCGATTGTCGGCTTCCAGTCGCCGTATAACGACCAGCGCAGCGTTATCGCCCTGCTGGCGGACAGCCCTCGCGGGTATGAGCTACTCAACACGGCCATGAACGACAGCGGTAAACGGGCGGCAATGTTCGGTTCCGTCTCGGTGATCCGTGAGTCGGGGGTAAACAGCCTGCGCGTGGGGGATGTCTACTACGTCGGTCATCTGCCGTGGTTCGAACGCCTGTGGTACGCCCTGTCTAACCACCCGGTGCTGCTGGCCGTGCTGGCTGCGCTCAGCGTTGTACTGCTGGCGTGGGTACTGTGGCGTCTGCTGCGAATCATCAGCCGTCGTCGTCTTAACCCGGACCATGAGTAAGCGGTGATGAAAATCTTTCGCGGGTGTGTAGTCGCAGCGTTGATGCTGGCGGCGGCGAATCTTCACGCCGCCTGTCGCTGGCCTGCCTGGGAGACGTTCAAGCAGGATTATATGAGCGAAAGTGGACGCGTCATTGATCCCAGTGACGCGCGCAAAATCACCACCTCCGAAGGGCAAAGCTACGGACTGTTCTTTGCCCTCGCGGCAAACGATCGCAAGGCGTTCGATCTGCTGCTGGCATGGACGCGCGATAACCTTGCCGAGGGAGATTTAACCCAACATCTCCCGGCCTGGCTGTGGGGGAAAAAGGACGACGAAACCTGGGCGGTTATCGACCCTAACTCCGCGTCTGATGCCGATATCTGGATTGCCTGGTCGCTGCTGGAAGCCGGGCGGCTGTGGAAAAATCCCGATTACACGCGCACGGGTAAGGCGCTGTTGACGCGCATTGCCAGTGAGGAAGTGGTGAAGGTGCCGGGGCTGGGTTCTATGCTGCTGCCGGGTAAAGTCGGTTTTGCCGAAGAGAGTGTCTGGCGCTTCAACCCCAGCTACCTGCCGCCGCAGCTTGCGAGCTATTTCACCCGTTTTGGCGCGCCGTGGACGACGCTCCGTGAAACCAACCTGCGTCTGCTGCTGGAGACCGCGCCTAAAGGATTTTCCCCGAACTGGGTGAAATACCAGAAAAAGGGCGGCTGGCAGCTGTCGCAGGATGCATCCCTGATCGGCAGCTACGATGCGATTCGCGTCTATCTGTGGGTAGGGATGATGAACGATAACGATCCGCAGAAAGCCCGGCTACTGGCGCGTTTCAAGCCCATGGCCACCACCACAATCAAACAAGGCTTGCCGCCGGAGAAAGTGGACGTCGCGACCGGGAAACGCACCGGAGATGGGCCGGTAGGGTTTTCTGCCTCCCTCCTTCCGTTTTTACAAAACCGGGACGCGCAAGCGGTGCAACGCCAGCACGTCGCCGATCGTTTTCCCGATAACAATGCTTATTACAGCTACGTTCTGACCCTCTTTGGACAAGGGTGGGATCAGCATCGTTTTCGTTTCACCGTGCAAGGTGAATTACTACCGGATTGGGGCCAGGAATGCGCACGTTCACACTGAATCTACTCACCTTATCGCTTGGCCTGGCGCTAATGCCCCTGGCCCAGGCCGCCAACTCCCCGCAGCAGAGACAGCTGCTGGAACAGGTCCGTCTGGGGGAATCCACCCAGCGTGAGGATTTAGTGCGCCAGTCGCTCTATCGCCTTGAGCTGATCGACCCCAACAACCCGGACGTGATTGCCGCGCGCTTCCGCTACCTGTTACGACAGGGCGATACGGCGGGCGCGCAAAAAGAGCTGGATCGCCTGAAAGGAATGGCACCCGATTCCAGTGCCTACCAGTCATCCCGTACTACTATGCTGCTCTCCACGCCGGATGGTCGCCAGGCCCTCCAGCAGGCTCGCCTGCTTGCCACCACCGGGCACACCCAGGAAGCCATTGCCGCGTATGACAAACTGTTTGACGGTAAGCCGCCCAGTGGCGACATCGCGACGGAGTACTGGAACGTGGTGGCGAAAGAGCCAGCCCGCCGCAACCTGGCCATTAATCAGCTTAAGAAAATAAACGCCAGCAGTCCGGGCAACGTCCCGCTACAGTCCTCGCTGGCACAGCTTCTGTTCCAGAGCGGACGGCGTGATGAAGGGTTTGCGGTGTTACAGGAGATGGCCAAATCGAACAATGGCCGCAGTCAGGCGTCGGACATGTGGTACCAGCAGATCAAAGATCAGCCGGCCAGCAGCGCCAGCGTTACCGCGCTGCAACAATACCTGAGCGTGTTCAGCGATGGCGATAACGTGACGGCAGCGCGCGCCCAGCTTGAAGCGCAGCAAAAACAGCTCGCCGATCCGGCGTTCCGCGCCAAAGCCGAAGGGTTAGCCGCAGTGGATGCCGGGCAGGGCAGTAAAGCGGTAACGGAGTTGCAAAAAGCAGTCAGCGCCAACCACGCCGACAGTGAAGCCGTAGGCGCGCTGGGGCAGGCCTATTCTCAGAAAGGCGATCGCGCGCGTGCGGTTGCGCAGTTTGAAAAGGCGATCGCCCTCGATCCGCAGAGCGATAACCGGGGCAAATGGGACAGCCTGCTGAAGGTCAACCGATACTGGCTGCTGATCCAGCAGGGGGATAACGCCCTGAAAGCCAACAATACGGCCCAGGCCGAACGCTATTACCAGCAGGCGCGCAATATCGACAATACCGACAGCTACGCGGTTCTGGGCCTCGGTGATGCGGCGGCGGCGCGCAAAGATAACGACGCGGCCGAGCGCTATTACCGCCAGGCGTTGCGGATGGACAGCGGCAACAGCAACGCGGTACGCGGTCTCGCCAATATTTATCGCGCGCAGTCTCCGGAGAAGGCGACGCAGTTTATTCAGTCGCTCTCTGCCAGCCAGCGCCGCAGCATTGATGATATAGAACGTAGCCTGACGAACGAGCAGCTGTCAGCCCAGGCCGAACAGCTGGAAAGCGAGGGGAAATATGCGCAGGCCGCAGAAATTCAGCGCCGACGCCTTGTGCTTTCCCCGGGCGACGTGTGGATCACCTACCGACTGTCACGCGATCTGTATAGCGCGGGTCAGCGCAGCCAGGCGGATAACCTGATGCGTCAGCTGGCAAGCCAGAAACCGGGCGATCCGGATCAGGTTTACGCCAGCGGGCTGTACCTGTCCGGTAACGATCAGGACCGGGCGGCGCTGGCGCATCTGAACACGCTGCCGCGCGACAAGTGGAACGGCAACATTCAGGCGCTGGCGGACCGCCTGCAAAGTAACCAGGTGCTGGAAACCGCCAACCGCCTGCGCGACAGTGGAAAAGAGCAGGAGGCGGAAACGTTGCTTCGCCAGCAGCCTCCGTCCACCCGTATCGACCTGACGCTGGCGGACTGGGCTGAACAGCGTGGCGATCATGAGGCCGCGAAAACCGCCTACAACACCGTCCTGCAACGCGAACCGCAGAACGAAGACGCGATCCTCGGCCTGACCGAGGTCTATCTTGCCCAGGACAACAAGGACGCGGCGCGCGCGGCGCTGGCGAAACTGCCCGCGGCACAGAACGGCGAACCGCTCTCCATCAATATGCAGCGCCGGCTTGCCATGGCGCAGGCTGGCCTGGGGGATCATGCCGCGGCAGAAAAGACCTTCAACGCCATTCTTCCGCAGGCCAAATCGCAGCCGCCTTCGATGGAAAGTGCGCTGGTGATGCGCGATGCCGCCCGTTTCCAGGCACAAAATGGTCAGCCTCAGCAGGCGCTGGACACCTGGAAAGATGCGATGGTCTCATCGGGCATCACAACGACCCGTCCGACCGATAACGACAGCTTTACGCGGCTCACGCGTAACGATGAGAAAGATGACTGGCTGAAGCGCGGCGTGCGCAGCGATGCAGGCGATCTTTATCGTCAGCAGGATCTGAACGTCACGCTGCAACACGACTACTGGGGCTCCAGCGGCACGGGAGGCTATTCCGACCTGAAAGCGCACACCACCATGCTCCAGGTTGATGCGCCGCTGTCGGACGGACGTATGTTCTTCCGTAGCGATCTGGTCAATATGAACGCCGGTTCCTTTGACACCGATAACGGAACCTACGATCCGACATGGGGTACCTGCGCCGAAACGCCATGTCACGGCAGCACGAACCAGTCGGCCAACGGCGCCAGCGTGGCCGTCGGCTGGCAGAACAAAACCTGGGCGTGGGATATCGGTACAACGCCGATGGGCTTCGACGTGGTCGATGTGGTGGGTAGCCTGAGCTACAGCAACGATTTAGGGCCGATTGGCTACACCCTGAACGCCCATCGCCGTCCGATTTCCAGCTCGGTGCTGGCCTTCGCCGGGCAAAAAGATCCCAATACCGACACCACCTGGGGCGGCGTGCGTGCCACCGGTGGCGGCGTGAGCATGAGCTACGACAAAGGCGAAGCTAACGGGATCTGGTCAAGCCTGAGTGCCGACAGCCTCACCGGGAAGAATGTCGAAGATAATTGGCGCGTCCGCTGGATGACCGGCTATTACTACAAGCTCATCAATCAGAACAACGAACGCCTGACGGTGGGCGTGTCCAACATGCTCTGGCATTACGATAAGGATTTAAGTGGCTATTCGCTGGGCCAGGGCGGTTACTACAGTCCCCAGGAGTATGTGTCGTTCGCCTTACCGGTGAACTGGCGTAAACGCACAGAGAACTGGTCATGGGAGCTGGGCGGCTCCGTCTCCTGGTCTCATTCAAAAACAAAAGATGTGATGCGTTATCCGTTACAGGGACTGATCCCGGACAATGAGCCAGGCCGTTATACCGATAAAGGTGTAATGGAAACCGGAAGTAGCTCGTCAGGCACGGGTTATACCGCAAGGGCGATTGTTGAACGCCGCGTGACGTCCAACTGGTTTGTCGGACTGGGCGTCGATATTCAGGAAGCAAAAGACTATACCCCGAGCCATGCGCTGCTCTACGTTCGGTATTCTGCCGCGGGCTGGCAGGGTGATATGGACTTACCACCGGAACCGCTGGTGCCTTATGCAGACTGGTGATCGGATTTTTTCTTAATCTAATTGTAAGTCTCTCTTAAAAGTGCAGCTATCGGGTATACTCGGGCGCACCAGGTTTACACCCTGGTGCGCCCTGCGCTTCGAGTTTTGTGGAGAGTCATTTTGCGTGTCAGCCGTTCCTTAACGATCAAACAGATGGCGATGGTGTCTGCCGTCACAATGCTGTTTGTCTTCATCTTCTGCGTCATTTTGCTGTTTCACTCCGTACAGCAGAATCGCTATAACACGGCTTCGCAACTGGAAAGTATTGCCCGCTCGGTGCGGGAACCCCTGTCAGCCTCGATCCTGAAAGGGGATATCCCCGAGGCGGAATCCATCCTGAAGCGCATTCAGCCCGCCGGTATCGTGAGCCGCGCGGATGTCGTGCTGCCGAACCAGTTCCAGGCGCTGCGGATGAGTTTTATCCCGGAGCGTCCCGTCCCGATGATGGTGATGCGCCTGTTTGAACTGCCGGTGCAAATTTCCCTGCCTCTCTATTCCCTGGAAAGACCGGCTAACCCGCAGCCGCTGGCCTACCTGGTGCTACAGGCCGACTCGTACCGCATGTATAAATTCGTCATGAGTTGGGTTGCTACGTTAGTGACTACTTACTTACTTTTGACACTAATGCTGAGCGTGGCGCTGACGTGGTGTATCAACCGGTTAATTGTGCATCCGTTGCGCCGCATAGCCCGGGAGCTGAACGACCTCTCTCCACAGGAGCACATGGGGCATCAGCTTCCCTTGCCGCGCCTGCATCACGACGATGAAATTGGCATGCTGGTCCGGAGTTACAATATCAACCAGCAGCGTGTCCTGCGTCAGCAGGAAGAGCTCAGTAGCAATGCCACCCGTTTTCCGGTATCCGATCTGCCAAACAAAGCGTTTTTAATGGCCTTGCTGGAGCAGACCGTCGCCCGCCAGCAGACCACCGCGCTGATGGTGATTGCCTGCGAAACCTTGCAGGACACGGCGGGCGTGCTGAAAGAGAGCCAGCGCGAGATGCTGTTGCTGACGCTGGTGGAAAAGGTGAAATCCGTTCTGGCGCCGCGCATGGTGCTCACCCAGGTCAGCGGTTATGACCTGGTGGTGATCGCGCACGGTGTTAAAGAGCCGTGGCACGCCATTACGCTAGGTCAGCAAGTACTCACTGTCATTAATGAGCGGCTGCCCATTCAGGGTATCCAGCTTCGCCCGAGCGCCAGCATCGGTATTGCGATGTACTACGGGGGGCTGACCGCCGAGCAGCTTTATCGTCGGGCCTTCTCGGCCGCGTTCACCGCGCGCCGGAAAGGCAAAAACCAGATCCAGTTCTTTGATCCGGAGCAGATGGAAAAAGCCCAGCAGCGCCTGACGGAAGAGAGCGACATTCTGACGGCGATGGACAATCGCCAGTTTGCGCTCTGGCTACAGCCGCAGGTCAATTTGCGCACGGGTGAAGTGACCAGCGCCGAAGCGTTGCTGCGTATGCAACAGCCGGACGGCACGTGGGAGCTGCCTGAGGGGATGATCGAACGTATCGAGTCCTGCGGCCTGATGGTCACCGTCGGCTACTGGGTGCTGGAAGAGTCCTGCCGCCAGCTTGCGGCCTGGCAACAACGGGGCATCACGCTGCCGCTGTCGGTGAATCTCTCTGCGCTACAGCTGATGCACCCGACCATGGTGCCGGAGATGCTCGAGTTGATCCACCGCTACCGCATTCAGCCCCACACGTTGATCCTGGAAGTCACCGAGAGCCGTTGTATCGACAATCCTGACGACGCTGTCGCCATTCTGAAACCGCTGCGTAATGCCGGGATCCGCATTGCGCTGGACGATTTTGGTATGGGGTATTCCGGCCTGCGTCAGCTCCAGCACATGAAAACGTTGCCGGTGGACGTCCTCAAAATCGACAAAACCTTTGTGGATGGGCTGCCGGAGGATTGCAGCCTGGTACAGGCCATTATTCAGATGGCGCACAGCCTGAATCTGCACGTAATTGCCGAGGGTATTGAAACCGACGCCCAGCGTGATTGGCTGGCTGCGGCGGGCGTGGAGAGCGGACAGGGCTTCCTGTTTGACCGCGCCGTACCGACGGATATCTTTGAGCAACGCTATCTCTCCGACGCTGGCAATAACGCAAAAGTGTAATTTTGTTGCTGGCTTGTGCGAGCCAGCTCAAAGTTCTTAACATTTGTGTTTCAAATTTGAACCCCGTTTATTTCTGTCCTGTTATGTGGGTGTTATTTTAAAGCCGCAGGTTAACCATAACCTTACAAAGCCTGTAGTTTTTCTTTCCAGGGACACCCTATGAAAACCTCACTCTTCAAAAGTCTTTACTTCCAGGTCCTGACAGCCATCGCTATCGGTATTCTGCTCGGTCACTACTACCCGGAGCTGGGCGCGCAGATGAAACCGCTTGGCGACGCGTTCGTTAAGCTCATCAAAATGATCATCGCGCCGGTCATTTTCTGTACCGTGGTGACCGGTATCGCTGGCATGGAAAGTATGAAGGCGGTCGGGCGTACGGGGGCGGTTGCCCTGCTGTACTTCGAGATTGTCAGTACCATCGCGCTGATTATCGGCCTGATAATTGTCAACGTGGTACAGCCTGGCGCGGGCATGAACGTCGACCCGGCCACGCTGGATGCGAAAGCGGTGGCGGTTTACGCTGAACAGGCGAAAGATCAGGGGATTGTTGCCTTCCTGCTGGACGTGATCCCGAGCAGCGTGATTGGCGCGTTCGCCAGCGGAAACATCCTCCAGGTGCTGCTGTTTGCCGTGCTTTTTGGCTTTGCCCTGCACCGTCTTGGCAGCAAAGGCCAGCTGATTTTTAACGTCATTGAAAGCTTCTCGCAGGTGATCTTCGGCATCATCAACATGATCATGCGTCTGGCCCCGATTGGCGCCTTTGGCGCGATGGCCTTCACCATCGGGAAATATGGCGTCGGCACGCTGGTACAGCTGGGCCAGCTGATCGTCTGCTTCTACATCACCTGTATTCTGTTTGTGGTGGTGGTGCTCGGCTCCATCGCCCGTGCGACCGGCTTCAGCATCTTCAAATTTATCCGTTACATTCGTGAAGAGCTGCTGATTGTCCTCGGCACATCCTCTTCGGAGTCCGCGCTGCCGCGTATGCTCGATAAAATGGAAAAGCTGGGCTGCCGTAAGTCAGTGGTGGGGCTGGTTATTCCTACGGGCTACTCCTTTAACCTGGACGGCACCTCGATATACCTGACGATGGCGGCGGTCTTTATTGCCCAGGCCACTAACAGCCACATGGATATCTTCCATCAGATTACGCTGCTGGTGGTGCTTCTGCTCTCTTCAAAAGGGGCGGCGGGCGTAACGGGCAGCGGATTTATCGTGCTGGCGGCCACCATTTCGGCGGTGGGCCATCTGCCGGTGGCGGGCCTGGCCCTGATCCTCGGTATTGACCGCTTTATGTCTGAAGCCCGTGCGTTAACCAACCTGGTCGGCAATGGCGTGGCGACGATTGTGGTGGCGAAGTGGGTGAAAGAGCTGGATCACAAGAAGCTTAACGATACGCTGAATAACCGCACATCTGAGGACAAAACCCCCGGTTTATCCTCTTAATCCCTCATAAATGCCCGTATTCCCTTGTGGGGATGCGGGCACCTGCGCATAATAACCGTTCATACCTGTCATAATTCGACAAGATTTTTTTTGGGTATATTTCACTTCCGCCCGTGACGTTTAGCCGAACACGCTGTCTAATCGGAAGGTTTTCATCGTCATCTTTGAGTGCTCACGTCGCGAGACACTCTCTTTAACCAGGAATGTTGATCAGGGGTTCACATGCAGGGCACAAAAATTCGACTCTTAACCGGCGGTTTGCTGATGATGGCAGCAGCCAGTTATGTGCAGGCAGATGCGCTCCAGCCAGACCCGGCCTGGCAACAGGGAACACTGGCGAACGGTTTCCAGTGGCAGGTATTATCCACTCCGCAACGTCCGAGCGATCGCATTGAAATCCGTCTTTCTGTGAATACCGGCTCCCTCACTGAAAGCACCCAGCAGACCGGCTTAAGCCACTTTATTCCTCGACTGGCGCTCACCCAGAGCGGCAGTTTGCAGGCGGTTCAGGTGCGTTCTTTATGGCAACAGGCCATCGATCCGAAACGCCCGCTGCCCCCGGCTGTGGTCTCCTATGACTACACCATGTTTAACCTGAGCCTGCCCAACAACCGTAACGATCTGCTTAAAGAAGCACTGACCTATCTTTCGGATGCCACCGGCAAACTGGCGATTACGCCTGAGACCGTTAACTATGCGTTGAGCAACAGCGACATGGTGGCGACCTGGCCGACGGATACCAAAGAAGGTTGGTGGCGCTACCGCCTGAAAGGGTCAACGCTGCTTGGCCACGACCCGGCAGAGCCGCTGAAACAGCCGGTTGATGCCGCGCAGGTGAAATCTTTCTACCAGCAGTGGTACACCCCGGATGCCATGACCCTGATTGTGGTGGGCAACGTGGACAGCCGTGCGGTGATAGAACAGATCAACAAAGCATTTGGCGATCTGAAAGGGAAGCGTGAAACGCCCGCCCCTGTTCCTACCTTGTCCCCGCTGCGTCCTGAGACGGTCAGCATCATGACGGATACCGTGCGTCAGGATCGTCTTTCAATGATGTGGGATACGGCCTGGCAGCCGATCCGCGAGTCTTCTGCGCTGTTGCGTTACTGGCGTGCGGATCTCGCGCGTGAAGCGCTGTTCTGGCACGTTCAGCAGACGCTCAGCAAGAACAACGTGAAAGATATTGGCCTGGGATTTGACTGCCGTGTGCTGTTCCAGCGCGCCCAGTGCGCCATTAACGTGGAATCGCCGGGTGATAAGCTGAATGCCAATCTCGGCGTGGTGGCGAAAGAGCTGGCTAAGGTGCGGAAAGAGGGCCTGTCTGAAGAGGAGTTTAACGCGCTGGTGGCGCAGAAATCCCTCGAATTGCAGAAACTGTTCGCCACCTATGCCCGCGCCGATACCGATATCTTAATCAGCCAGCGCATTCGCTCCTTGCAGAATCAGGTGGTGGATATCGCGCCGGAGCAGTATCAGAAACTGCGTCAGGACTTCCTGAACGGTCTGACCGTGGAGATGCTGAATCAGGATCTGCGTCAGCAGCTGTCGCAGGATATGGCGTTGATTCTGTTGCAGCCGAAAGGTGAGCCGGAATATGACATGAAAGAGTTGAAGGCCACCTGGAGCGCCATCATGGCGACGCCGCCGCAGCCAGCGCAAACGGCAGCCGATGATTTACACCAGGATGCGAGCGATATTCCGCAGGGCCAGTAAGCTCTGCGTTCCCTCAGCCCTGAGGGAGAGGGTTAGGGTGCGGGCATCAGCCCGCACAGTCCTTAAGCAGGCATCGCCTCGCGCGGAATAATCGCTCCGCGATACTGAATCACCGTGCTGGCCGTCAAGTGACCGCGCTGCGCCGCCGCTTCCGGCGTTCCCCCCGTCAGACGTACCGCCAGATACCCCGCGCTGAAAGAATCTCCCGCCGCCGTGGTATCGATTACCTTCTCTTTCGCCAGCTTCACCGCCGGCACCTCTGTCACGGCTTCACCCGCAACCGCCACCAGGCAAGACTCCGCCCCGCGCTTGATCACCACTTCGCTGACCCCGGCAGCCTGCGTCCGGGCAATGACCTCATCAACCGGTTTTTCGCCCCACAGAGCATCTTCATCATCCAGCGTCAGGAAGGCGATATCGGTGCATTCGAGCATCTGCTGGTAGACCTGCTGCGTCTCTTCGCGGCTGGCCCACAAACGCGGACGGTAGTTGTTATCGAAAATCACCTTACCGCCATTGGCCCGGCATTCGCGCAGCAGTGACAGCAGCTTTTCACGGCTCTCCTGGCTCAGGATCGCCAGGCTGATCCCGCTCAGGTAGAGATAATCGAAGGTCGCCAGTTCTTCGCAAATGGCAGCGGCGGCCTCGCTTTCCAGCCAGAATTTGGCGGCCGCTTCATTACGCCAGTAATAGAAGGTGCGCTCGCCGGTGCTGTCGGTTTCGATGTAGTACAAACCCGGCAGGCGGTTTTCCATTCGCTGGATCAGCGAGGTCCCAACGTTTTCACCCTGCCAGGCTTCCAGCATCTGCTGGCTGAAGCTGTCCGTTCCCAGCGCGGTAACGTAGCTCACGCTCAGCGCGTCGGGGGCGACCTGACGGGCAATGTAAACGGAGGTGTTCAATGTATCGCCACCAAAACCGCGGCTGACTTCCGCGCCTTTCTGGGACAGCTCAATCATGCATTCGCCAATCACGGCAATTTTTTTAGACATAGTCGTGAACCTGAACAAAGTAATTAAGGGTAGTGTGCGCTGTGTGTTTTTTATGGTCAACTATATTAAAACGACGTTCCATTATTTTTTTTGAGCCAGCGCGTATTCCGGCATATTTCTGTCATCTTAATTTCATTTTCCCGGTGAATTGAACATAAAGTTCTCACCTGGCGGGCCGATAACTCAATGACGAGTCCAGAAAGGCTATCCCATACAACAGGACATCCGAAATGAAGTCAGAGCAGGTTATCCAGCGGCTGAGCACTACGCCTGAGGCAAGTATTGAGAACTTGCAGGAGCATCGCTACTGGCTGCAATGTGAGCGAGCGTACACCTATCAGCCCATCTACCGTACCGACGGTCGGTTAATGGCGATTGAGGTGTTAACGGTCGTCACTCATCCATCGAATCCTTCACAGCGTATTGCACCGGACCGCTATTTTGCGGAGGTTGCCGTGCGTCAGCGTATCGACGTGCTGGAAGAGCAGCTGAGAATGCTGGCGACGAAGCAGGCGTTCTTCGAGCAGCACGGTATTCTGGCGTCGGTGAACGTGGATGGCCCAACCCTGATGGCGTTACGTCAGAACGCGACATTGCAGGCGCTGATTGCCACCTTGCCGTGGATGCGCTTCGAGCTGGTGGAACATGTTCAGCTGCCACAGGACTCCTCGTTTGCCTCGATGTGTGAGTTTGGCCCGCTGTGGCTGGATGATTTCGGTACCGGTATGGCCAACTTCTCCGCCCTGAGCGAAGTGCGTTATGACTACATCAAAGTGGCCCGCGATCTGTTTATCATGCTGCGCCAGACGCCGGAGGGACGGAACCTGTTTACGATGCTCCTGCAACTGATGAACCGCTATTGCCAGGGCGTCATTGTGGAAGGCGTAGAGACGCTGGAGGAGTGGCGCGACGTGCAAAATTCCCCGGCAGCGGCGGCACAGGGTTATTTCCTCTCTCGTCCTGTCCCCATGGATACCCTGGAAAAGGTGATAACCACCCTCTGATCTGCCCGCTTCCCTTTGTCTGAACTATAGTTTTAGAGGCAAGTTCATCAGGAAAGGGGACAACAATGACAAAAACAACCAGGGTGATTTCCTGGACAGCA
The DNA here is from genome assembly GCF_049238215.1 of Enterobacter cloacae complex sp. IR5441. NCBI lineage: Bacteria > Pseudomonadati > Pseudomonadota > Gammaproteobacteria > Enterobacterales > Enterobacteriaceae > Enterobacter > Enterobacter cloacae complex sp. IR5441. The sequence continues at coordinate 22,563 of NZ_JBMKIA010000028.1, read as the reverse complement.
GGGATTTTCTTGTTGCTGATCGTGGTCTTAATCATCATTATCGCCACGTTTGACTGGAACCGGCTCAAACCGACCATCAACCAGAAAGTCTCAACCGAGCTAAACCGCCCCTTCGCAATACGTGGCGATTTGGGTGTCGTGTGGGAGCGCCAGAAAGAGGAAACCGGCTGGCGAAGCTGGGTGCCATGGCCGCACGTTCACGCCGACGACATCATTCTCGGCAACCCGCCGGACATCCCCGAAGTGACCATGATCCACCTGCCGCGCGTGGAAGCCACGCTGGCGCCGTTAGCCCTGTTAACCAAAACGGTGTATCTGCCGTGGATCAAACTTCAGCAGCCCGACGCGCGGCTGATTCGCCTGTCAGAGAAAAACAATAACTGGACGTTTGATCTCGCCAGCAGCGGCGATAAAGATCAGAATGCGCAGCCCTCTTCGTGGTCTTTCCGCCTCGACAATATTCTGTTCGATCGGGGGAGGATCGCCATTGACGATAAGGTGAGTAAGGCTGACGTGGAGATCCTCGTCGATCCGCTGGGCAAGCCGCTGCCGTTTAGCGAAGTGACGGGCAGTAAAGCCAAAGGCGATGACAGCAAAGCGGGCGATTACGTCTTCGGCCTGACGGCGAAAGGGCGCTACAACGGCCAGCCGCTGACCGGTAAAGGCAAAATCGGCGGCATGCTGGCGCTCAGGAGTGAGGGCACGCCGTTCCCGGTGCAGGCGGATTTCCGCTCGGGCAACACCCGCGTGGCGTTCGTGGGCACGGTTAACGACCCGATGAACATGGGCGGCGTCGACCTCCAGCTTAAGTTTGCCGGGGATTCGCTGGGTGAACTGTACGATTTGACCGGCGTGCTGCTGCCGGATACCCCGCCGTTTGAAACGGACGGGCACCTGGTTGCCAAAATCAACACCGAAAAATCGTCCGTCTTTGACTACCGGAATTTTAACGGGCGCATCGGCGACAGCGATATCCACGGCACGCTGACCTACACCACCGGTAAACCGCGCCCGAAACTGGAGGGGGACGTTGAATCCCGCCAGCTGCGTCTGGCCGATCTTGGTCCGCTGATTGGCGTAGATTCGGGCAAAGGCACGAAGTCTAAAGAGGTTAAAAAAGACGTTCAGCCTGCGGGTAAAGTGCTGCCCTATGACCGCTTCGAAACCGACAAATGGGACGTGATGGATGCGGATGTACGCTTCAAAGGACGTAAAATTGAGCATGGCAGCACGCTGCCGCTGAGCAACCTCTCGACCCATATCATCCTGAAAAACGCCGACCTGCGCCTGCAACCGCTGAAGTTTGGCATGGCCGGGGGAACCATCTCATCGAATATCCACCTGGAGGGGGATAAAAAGCCAATGCAGGGAAGGGCGGAGATCCAGGCGCGTCGGCTGAAGCTGAAAGAGCTGATGCCGGACGTGGAGCTGATGCAGAAAACCCTCGGTGAGATGAACGGCGACGCGGATATTCGCGGCACGGGTAACTCGGTAGCGGCGCTGCTGGGTAGCGGAAACGGCAACCTGAAGCTGCTGATGAACGACGGGCTGGTGAGCCGTAACCTGATGGAGATCCTGGGGCTGAACGTCGGGAACTTTATCATCGGGCAAATCTTCGGTGACGACGAAGTACGCGTTAACTGCGCGGCGGCAAATCTGGATCTGGTCAACGGCGTGGCGCGTCCGCAGATTTTCGCCTTCGACACGGAAAACGCGGTTATCAATGTCACCGGTACCGCCAGCATGGCGTCCGAGCAGCTGGATTTAACCATCGATCCGGAAAGTAAAGGCATTCGTATCATTACCCTGCGCTCGCCGCTGTACGTTCGCGGAACCTTCAAAGATCCGCAGGCGGGCGTGAAGGCCGGGCCGTTGATTGCGCGTGGTGCGGTCGCCGCCGCGCTCGCTACGCTGGTCACTCCTGCGGCGGCGCTGCTGGCGTTGATTTCGCCGTCAGAAGGCGAAGCGAATCAGTGTCGGACGATTTTATCGCAGATGAAGAAGTAGTCCCGTTTCTCCCTCTCCCTGTGGGGAGAGGGGGCCGTCTGTGCAGGCATTATTTTGTGGGGAGCCCTCAGCCCTGTGGGTGAGGGCTGAATCGTTGGCCGGGTAAGGCGTAGCCGCCACCCGGCATTCACTTACAGCGCCTGATGCTTCGTCTCATGCGTCAGCAGCAGCGCAATCAGCGTCAGCGCTGCCATTGCCGCCAGATAGACACCCACATAGAACAGACCATAATTCGCCTGAAGCCAGGTGGCGATATACGGGGCCACCGAGGCGCCCAGAATCGACGAAACGTTATAGGAGAACGACGCGCCGGTGTAACGCACTTCAGTCGGAAACAGCTCCGGCAGCAGCGCGCCCATTGGGCCAAAAGTCAGCCCCATCAGGCTCAGGCCAATCAGCAGATACGCCATCACCAGCGCAGGGCTACCTGAACCCAGCAGCGGCGGGAAGACAAACAGCGCGAACAGAATAATCAGCGAGGTGATGACGATCATGCTTGAACGACGGCCAAATTTATCCGCCAGCAGGCCCGCGATGGGCACCATCACACCAAATCCGATGACCGCCATCATCAGCATCCACAGCACTTCGTTACGCGGCAGGCCCAGGCCGACCGGCACGGCGGCGGTGCTGAAGGTCATGGAGTAAACGGTCATGATGTAGAACAGCGTGTAGGTCGCCAGCATGATGAACGTGCCCAGCACGGTCACGCGGAGGTGTTTGGTCAGCAGCGTCCCCAGCGGAACTTTAACCTGCTTTTTCGCCGCGGCGACTTTAGCAAAGACCGGCGTCTCGTGCAGCGACACGCGCACGTACAGGCCAATCAGCACCAGCACGGCAGAGAAGACGAACGGAATACGCCAGCCCCAGCTCATGAACTGTTCATCGGTCAGCAGCCAGGAGAGGAGCAGGAAGGTGCCGTTAGCAAAGAAGAACCCAATCGGTGCGCCCAGCTGCGGGAAAGAGCCATACAGGGCACGCTTGCGCGCCGGAGCGTTTTCGGTCGCCAGCAGTGCCGCGCCGCCCCATTCCCCGCCCAGCCCCAGACCCTGACCAAAGCGCGCCAGCGCCAGCAGCACAGGCGCCAGAATGCCGATAGTTTCATAGGTCGGCAGCAGGCCGATGGCGACGGTGGAGATCCCCATCGTCAGCAGCGAGGCAACCAGCGTCACTTTACGGCCGACGCGATCGCCAAAATGCCCAAAGACCGCTGAACCAATCGGACGCGCAACGAAGGCGATAGCAAAGGTGGCTAAAGACTGTAGCGTGGCTGCCGTCGGGTCGCCCTGAGGGAAGAAAATATGCGGAAAGACAATGACCGCAGCGGTGGCGTAAATATAAAAGTCGAAGAACTCAATGGCGGTGCCAATCAGCGATGCGACGACGACTTTATTGCGCGAGTTGACCGGAACGTGTTCCGCCCCTTCGTTAAGTGTGGTGGCTGTTGCTTGCATAATATTTTCTTATTTTTGGACGAACGAAGGGCCATATTAGGCATAGCAAAAGCGACATTTCAATCTGTAACAAAGGCGTGATGCGGTCATAAAAGCAACAAAAAGCGGATAATTTTCAGACCAACGAAAACACTTCTATGAAATGCTTCACACTTTTTAAATATCAGTCATTAAAACTGGTTTTGCGTTAAATAAAAGTTACGGCCTGGATTTATATGCTGAAATGGCGGATCGGGCTGAAATATCAGCCCGACATGATATCAGCGGTGGGTTTTACCCGGCATGCGCGGGTCATCTTTATACTCTGCCGTGGCGATCCACGCGGCGCAGAACAGCGTCAGGCGAGCGAAGAAATAGAAGAACGCCATCAGCCCCAGCACCGAACCAAAGGCCGCGCCGGAGGGAGACTTCACCAGGGACGGCAGCGTATAGGTCATCACAATCTTGATCACCTCAAAACCAATGGCGGCAATCAATGTCCCGCGCATCAGCGCCTTCTTGCGCGGACGATGGCGGGGCAAACGCCAGAAGATCCAGAAGAACAGCAGGTAGTTAGCAAAGATGGAGATGGCCAGCCCAATGCCGCGCCAGGCCGGTTTCAGCCATTCAATGTAATCCAGGTACAGCGCGGAGATGATCATCTGCTGCGCGGAACCGGCGACCGAGGTGATGGAGAGCGTAATGACCAGCGCCACCAGCAGCCCAATCAGCGAAATAAAGTCGCGCAGATACTTCACCCATATCTTCTCCTGATCCTGCGGTCTACGCTCCCAGACGTCACGCGACTGGGCGCGAATAGCCTCACGCAGGTTGCCCATCCAGTTCACCCCGGAATAGAGCGCAATCAGCAACCCGACGATACCCACGGTGGTACGCTGCTGCACGGCGGTGTTGATGGTGCTTTTGAGCGTTGCGGCGAGCGTCTGGTCGCTGACGTTGGTCAGGATCTTGTTGAAGATGTCCTGCAACAGCGTCGGGTGAGACGCCAGCACAAAACCGGCGGCGGCAAATGACACCATCAGGATGGGGATCATCGACAGGAACGAGAAGTAGGTAATCGCCGCGCCAAACTGATTTCCCATGCGGTCGTTAAAGCGCTCAGCGGCGCGTATCAGGTGAGCAATCGCGGGTATCTGCTGAATTTTTTCGGCTATGCCGGTCACGGTGCCCAGCGCTTTGCTGGCCGTTCCAGGCTCTTTCGGCGCTTCAGGCTCGTTATCCATCTTTTTGATGGGTTCATAATCTAAATGTTGAGTCGGTCGTTGCGGGTTATTTTCCGGCGTCACGCGCATTTTCCTTTTCGTTGAGCTGGATGTTACTGAATTATAGCTTGTGACTAGTCGACGTAACCTTTTGTGAGTTCGGTAAGCCACTCCATAAACACATGCACCCGGCGGGAGAGGTTACGGCGGTGGGGATAAATGAGGGAGACGGGCATCGGTTCAGCCCGGTATTGCGGCAGGATCTCAACGAGTTTTTTCGTGCGCAGGGCATCACGTACCCCGACGCGCGGAACCTGAATAATGCCAAGCCCGGCGATACAGGCGGCCTGGTAGGTTTCAGTGCTGTTAACCGTCAATACGCCTCCCGTTTTTACCCACTGGGTCGCGCTGCCGTTGTAATACTCAAAACCCTGCGGACGCGTGCCCAGCGTGGCGGAGTAGTGGATGAGGGCATGCGAAGCCAAATCGTCCAGCGTCTCAGGGTAGCCGAATCGCGTCAGATAATCCGGGCTGGCGCAGTTAATCACCGAGAGTTTCCCAAGCGGGCGGGCGATAAGCCCGGAGTCCTTTAAGTTTCCCACGCGAACCACACAGTCAAATCCTTCGCGGATGACATCGACCAGACGATCGCTGCTACTCAGCTCCAGCTCAATGCCGGGAAACTGTTGTAAAAATGCAGGCAGTTTCGGAATGACTACATTTCGCGCAATGGCAACGGGCATATCCACACGTAGCCGACCGCTGATGGTTGAAGGGTCGTGCAGGAACATGCCGTCCAGTTCGTCCAGATTCATCAGCAGATCTTTAGCGCGCTCGTAATAAACCATGCCGTCCTGCGTCAGGCTGACGCGGCGGGTAGTGCGGTGCAGCAGCTGCGTGCCCAGTGCGTTTTCCAGTGCCTGGATCTGTCGCGATACGCTCCCCTTCGGCAGGCTTAACGTCTCCGCCGCGCGGGAAAAACTTTCCAGTTCCGCGACCCGAAGGAAAAGCTGCATTGCGTGTATTTTATCCATAGATGTTGGTCATTGTTGTTATGAATGAAACAGTGAAGCGCTGACGGCACTATTTATTGATTTTCTACCATCTAATAAGCTCTTTCTCAATCTTCATCACAGCCGAAACGAGGTGAATTATGAGTGAACGTATTGCTTTAGTGACGGGCGGTAGCCGCGGCCTGGGGAAAAATGCCGTTTTGAAGCTGGCCGCGGAAGGGACAGGCATCATCCTGACCTGGAACAACAGCCAGCAGGAGGCGCAGGATGTTGTGCGCGAAATCGAGGCAACAGGCGGGAAAGCGGCAGCATTGCAGCTTAACGTCGGCGATACGGCAAGTTTTTCGCGCTTTGCTCAGCAGGTGAAGGATACCCTCAAACACGTCTGGCAACGTGACACCTTTGACTATTTAGTGAACAACGCAGGCACGGGGTTATACGCACCCTATACCGAGACGACGGAGGCGCAGTTTGATGATGCGCTGAACATTCACTTCAAAGGGCCGTTTTTCCTCACGCAACAGCTGCTGCCGCTCATAAAAGACGGAGGGCGGATCCTGAACGTCTCCAGCGGACTGGCCCGTTTTACTCAGCCCGGTTCAGGCACCTACGCGGCAATGAAAGGGGCGATGGAGGTGCTGACCCGCTATCAGGCAAAAGAGCTTGGCGCGCGCGGAATTTCCGTCAATATCATCGCGCCCGGTGCGATTGAAACCGACTTTGGGGGCGGACACGTGCGGGATAATGCGGAGCTTAACCAGCTGCTGGCCTCGCAGACGGCGCTGGGACGCGTGGGCCTGCCCGATGATATTGGTGATGCCATTGCGGCGTTGCTCAGTGACAAACTGGGCTGGATGAATGCACAACGTATTGAAGTTTCAGGCGGTATGTTCCTGTAATGTTCAGTCTTAAGGGGGAGGGAACCCTCTTAAGGAAATCCTTAAAACAGGTATGTCTAAATGCTGGAAGATATAAAGAGAGCTGGGTGATTTGTAACCTCTCCATTCATTGAGTTTTTTCTTAAAAAATGCCTCTGTAGAATCCCCCTTCGCTATTCTCAGAGGAGTAAAACGATGCGAGTAATCATGTTTGACAGGCAGTCATTATTTATTCATGGAGCGATGTACAGTTTGCAGAAGTTAATTCCGAAAATAGAGATGACAGGGGCTCGTCAGACTGATGAATTATGGGCGCAATTATCCGCGTCACCCTCCGCTATCGTCATGATAGATGGGTATTTAATTCGTGATAATGGTGTGGCTTTACTGGAAGAGATTATGGATCGTTTTCCAGCGTCGCGCGTGGTGTTGGTGTTAACGAAAAAAGAGCGACGTTGGGTTGAGCAAATGTTTCAGCGCAACGTGGTGGCGATAATTCCCCGCAATGCGAATCCCGAACGCTTTTCCGCAGTGCTGGATTCCGTATCGCGTGGAATGGTCTGTTTTCCCGGCGAGTGGCTGAAGCAGCACTCCTCTCAGGATGAACTGGCAGTGTTAAGCGAGCGCCAGCGTGAGGTATTGAAGTTACTGGCGGCCGGAGAGTCCAATAAAGAGATTGGTCGTAATCTCAATATCAGTGCGGCAACGGTAAAAGCCCATCTTGAGACGCTTTTCCGGCGTCTTGATGTCAAAAACCGGACGCAGGCCGCGATGTACTACACCCGGGCGACGGCCTGAAGGATCTTCTCAGGCAGAGGGGACTCTTCCCCAAAACTGAAGAGGGTTAATATCAGGGCGTCATGCTGCTGTTGGGTTAATGGGCGTTTGTTCATTTCCCGCAGCAGCGCCTCACATAATTGAATATCATTAAAAAGCAAATTCTCCGCCTCAATCGGCGTGATGAGACTGTTAAATTTTTCCCACTGGCGAATCACGTGACCATAACCAATAACCCATATACCCTTTTCGTCACGGTATTTCTCCAGGGAAAGACCCTGTTGTTTTTTAATTAATGCGATTGCAGCAGAAGATATCTGCATTGCATAACCCGTCATAAGCGTTTCCTCTTAGTGGCGCGACTATAGAGGAAACGCCGCCGGGGAAATATCCGCCAAATGGCTGTTGATCAGGTTTAACTGAACGGGAATTCCTTTTTCAGTAAACCGAATAACCAGTCGTTATGCCATTGCCCTGAAAGGAAATAACTCTCACGCAACTCACCTTCCAGTTGAAAACCTGTTTTTTCCAGCAGTCGCCTTGAGGCGATATTTCCCGCCGTCACGGTGGCGGTGAGCCGACGGATATTACCCTGAGTCAGCGCGAAATCACACACAGCCCGCAGAGATTCAAAGCCGTAACCTTTCCCCTGCGCAGAGGGCGCAAAGAGAAAACCGACTTCAGCACAATCTGCTTCCCGGTGCACATAGCCGGTTACGCCCAGCGGCGTCTGGCTGGCCGTCTCACGCACCACAAGGCAGAGCCAGTACGAGCTGCCCGGCATCCACGGCAACAGACGAGACTCAAAGGCTTCCCGAATGTCCGCCTCGCTACGCGCAGGGGCGACAAAACGCATCACCTCAGGATTTTGCTGTAGCGACAGAAAAAAGGGCCAGTCTTGCTCTTGCAGCGGCGAGCAGGTGAGACGCGCGGTGGTTAAGGCGGGCATGACGATCCTCCGGAGGCATTGCAAATGATTATAAGGTTGTCACTTTATTTCAACAGAAAGTCAGGTATGTTTAACCTCATATAAATAAAAAGAAAAACGACTTTTAATGCCGCTTTAGCGGTACTCATTGTCTCTCAAGGAAAACAATGATGATTAGCTCATCGCATCATACCCGCGAACAGTTTGAACACTGTCTGGCAGCGATCCGTCAGGCGTCTGTTGAAATTTTACTTCTGTTGAATGTACATGTTTCTGAAGGAAAAGATCCACGCTGGTTTCTGGAGCAACTGGATAGCGCCCGCCTGGGGCTGGGCGGGTGGGGCGCCGTAGCCAGGAAGCTGAATCTGAATGATGCGGAAATGACGGCCTTTACGCTGCAATTACGCTTGCTTCAGCAGCGTGTTCCCCAGTATGAAAGCGGGCAGGATGTCAGCGAAAATCAGCTGATTGCGGCGATGCGCTTCGTCACCTCCCTTGAATATCTGCGCCTGCAACAGCCCCTCCTGACCTACGAAACCGGGAGGGTGCCAGAGAAGGAGAGCCAGCTTCAGGCGCAGAAACAGGTGCGTGCCATTGAGCTGATGATTAAAGGACTGATACAACAGGCGTGGCCCGATCCGGTGCGGCTGAATAATCATCTTAAGACCTTGTTTAACGCTGAACGCGTGCGTCGCTGGCTGAAAAACGGTGAGATTAATGATGTTCTGAGCGGCATGTTGTTCAGCGAACTGGCCCAGCTGCTGGTGGATAAAAAAGAATTTAGCCGCTACTACGCGCCGCTGTTTAACGCTCCGGACATGCTGACGCTGCTGGTAGAGCCCCGCAAAACCCTGCAAACCTTCCTCGAAGATATTCGACAAATCCGCAACAGCATCACCGTGCAGCAGCCGTTAAGCGGGGCGCAAATCCAGCTGCTCGACTGCTATTACACGCAGATCACCCGCTCCGTTCAGCGCGCGTTTGAGGAAGGGCGGACACGCGTTAACCCGGCGGCGCTGATGGCGGTGGACGAAAGCGAGCTGCACGCGTTCTGGGAAAAGGCGCAAAAAATGGACCGCACCACAGGCGGCGATCTTTTTGAAGTGCGCGACAGTATAGAAAAACCGACTCAGCGCGCCGCGCGTACGCCAGAGCAGCGCGAACAGCTGATTTCCGGCGTGCTGTGGGGAGCGGTTGGCGTGATGGTTATCGCGATTGTCGTGGGGGGATTCTGGCTGGTGACCAGCAGTAAACCGCAGCCAGCTGTAGCCAGTACGGCATCTCCCGCGCCGGTGCAGGAGATGCGCGAAACGCCTTCCTCGCGAGAAACGCTGACGCGCATGGGTGTCACCTGGGATGAAAACAACTTCCGTTCAGCGATTAGCCGCAACGATACTCGCGTGGCGCTCCTGTTTTTGCAGGGTGGGATGGACTGGAAAATGTCATGGACGGAGGAGGCGTTGTCGGCAGGCTACGACGACGTGCTGGAAGTGTTGTTGCGCTACCGCCTGCAAATGACAGAGCAAAAGCCCTGCCGACGCTTTATTAATACGCTTAGCCATGCGATGGCGAACGGCGAATCGCTGACGTCTATGCGTAAGCAGTACCTGAAAGCATTCTGTACCGTCCCGGCGGTAGTGAAACGTCAGCAGCACGACGCCGATATGGCAACGCGCCGCGCGAAGACGCAGCCCGATGCCAGCACAAAAAAATGGCAGTCCATCCAGACTGCCATTTATGAGGTGATCCGCTGATTATTTTTCCCCCTCACCCCAAAGGGGCAAGGCTCAGGGCTCCCCATACAGCCCAATCAACCGCCGCACCACGCCATTCGTCCAGCCGAAGCCATCCTGCAACGGATACTCCCCCCCGCCACCTTCGCGTGGCGTGCTGCTGGCGATGTGGTACTTCTCAATCAGCTTATGATGGGTTTTGTAGTAATGGTTCACCGTGTGCAGCCAGCTCCAGGCGATCTCATCTCCCAGCGAGTCATTGCCGTACTGCTTGAACCCCTGGATCGCCATCCACTGGAGCGGCGCCCAGCCGTTCGGCTTATCCCACTGCTCCCCGGTTTCATATTCGGTGGCGAGAATACCGCCCGGCGTGAGCAGACGGGCTTTAACGGCATCGGACAGCCGTTCAGCCTGCTCATGCGTCGCCATGCCCACATACAGCGGCACAATGCTGGCCGCAGAGAACAGCGCCAGGGCTTCACGCCGCCAGTCGTAATCACGATAACAGCCGTTCTCTTCGTCCCACAGATAGCGGTTCACCGCCGCGCGCCGGTCGCTGGCTTTCTGGCGGAACAGATCAGCCGTCTCTTTATCCCCTTTCGACGCGGAGATATTGGCGATAGCGCTCTCCAGTTTGAACAGGAATGCGTTCAAATCAATGGGGATAAATTGTGTCGTGCGGATGCTGGCCAGCCGCGCAGGATCGCGCAGCCAGCGGGATGAGTAATCCCATCCTGAGGCTGCCCCGGCGCGCAGGTCGCGATACACCTCGTTCGGCGGACGACCGGAATGACGGGCGGTTTCCACGTCCTCAATCCACGATTCATCTCGCGGCGTGTCGCGATCGTCCCAGTAGCGGTTGAGCAATGAGCCATCCGGCATGAGTACCGCACTGCGATAGGCCTGATTGAGCAGCAGCGATTCCGCCCCGTCCATCCAGAAGGCGTACTCCATCTTAAGATGCTCAAGATAGCGCTTCGCCCCGCGCACGCCGTCCTCTTCAAACAGCTCCACCATCAGGGCAAAAACGGGCGGCTGAGAGCGGCTGAGATAGTAGGTACGGTTGCCGTTCGGGATATGGCCGTAGCGCTCAATCAGCCAGGCGAAGTTATCGGCCATACATTTCAGCAGATCGTTACGACCGCTTTCAGCAAGCCCCAGCATGGAGAAGTAAGAGTCCCAGTAGTAGGTCTCACTGAATCGCCCGCCGGGCACAATATAGGCCTGCGGCAGCGCCAGCAGCGACGACCACGGGATGTGATCCTGCGGCTCACGCGTCAGCACCGGCCACAGATTATCAATATGTTCTTTCAGGGACAGGCCGGGGTCAGAGACGTACTCTTTGCTGTAGTCCTCCGGCAGCCAGAAGTGATTCTCCACAAAGCGCGCCAGGTCAAAATCACGGTGACGACGCACCTTGCGATAGCGGATCAAAATATCCAGCGGATCCATCTTCGGCGCGCAGTCGGGAAAGGTTTTGCTGTCCGCAAACAGCCGCGACGACTGGACGTGTTCAAACAGTTCAAGGTAGCGGTCTGCGGGCGTAAGGGCATCGGACGCCGGCAGCCCTTCAATCATTTCCGGTTCCGGCTCTGCCTCGATCATCTCATCCAGTTTTAACTCACAGGGATCGGTTTCGTAGCGCAGCTCTTCTGCAATCTCGAACTCGATATCCTCGGCAGTCTGTAGTTTCTGGTTGAACATGGTGTTCAGGACCTCCGGTTTTTGTCGTAACCAATACGGGTTTTTCCCGGCTATCTTTAAAGCGTAGACATTCGCTTCGGTTAATGCGGTGCGAAGTGTGCGGTAGATCACGCTTTCAAAATGGATTTAAACACGCTGAAAATCAGATATCCCTTTGATTATGAAATTATTAAATCAGAATCTTTGGAAACAGAGCAGGAATAAAATTCAGAGCATTCGGTATTCTGCATATACGCAGGGATTAATGCGCCTGACGCGCATTGCCCTGAAGGCTTTTGGCGGTTTGATTGGCTTTCTGGCTGGCGCCTTCGCTTTTATCCATCGCTTTGCTGGCCGCTTTTTCCGCATGGGCGGCGCTGTACGCAGCCAGATGGGAAATCACGATGGCGTAAATGCTCATTAACGACACCCACAGAATGCTGTTTTTCCACCACAGCAGGGTAGGAATAGTCAGTATCGCCCAAACCAGCGCGAGAACAAGGTGCATTTTGGCCATCAGTTTTGCGGTGATCTTTACGTGCATTTTCATATCTCTAATCTTTTTCCGTAGTAACAGGCGAACGCGTAGCGCTTTCTAAGATTAGTTAATTCCACCGCGGGTACCGGGTTATTTTGTTACCGTTTGTACAGCCGTTGGGTTTACCTGCCCAGGGCATAAAAAAACCGGCCAGCTGGCCGGTTTTGTTGCGGATCAGCGCATAGTCACAAACTCTTCCGCCGCAGTCGGGTGGATCGCCACGGTGTTATCGAAGTCTTTCTTCGTTGCGCCCATCTTCAGCGCCACCGCGAAGCCTTGCAGGATCTCGTCCATGCCGAAACCAATGCCGTGGATGCCGACGATCTTCTCCTCCGGGCCCACGCACACCAGCTTCATGCGGCATGGCTGACGGTGCGAGGTGACCGCGGTATACATCGCGGTAAAGGCCGATTTATACACTTTCACCTGGTCATCGCCGTACTGCTCACGCGCCTGCGGCTCGGTTAAGCCGACGGTACCGATTGGCGGGTGGCTGAAGACCACGGTCGGGATGTTGCTGTAGTCCAGATGTTCGTCCGGCTTGTTATTAAACAGACGCTCGGAAAGACGACGCCCCGCCGCCACGGCAACCGGCGTCAGCTCTACGGCGCCGGTGTTATCACCGACGGCATAAATGCCCGGTACGCTGGTGTTCTGGAATTTATCAACGACAATGTAGCCTTTTTCATTGGTTTTCACCCCGGTTGCGGCCAGGTTGAAGTTGTCGGTGGCCGGTTCACGACCAATCGCCCAGATCAGGCAATCAACGGTCTGGCTGCGACCATCTTCCAGCTCCAGAGTCAGGCTACCGTCCGCATTTTTCACCACCGCTTTTGGCACGGCGTTGGTGTGCAGGGTTGGGCCTTCGGTGTTCATCACCTCGACCAGCGTGTCGACGATCAGCGGGTCAAAGCTGCGCAGCGGCGCGTGTTTACGCACGAACAGGTGCGCTTCCGCTCCCAGGCCGTTAATCACGCCGGCCAGCTCAACCGCGATGTAACCTGCGCCCACAATGGCAACGCGTTCTGGCAGAGCAGGCAGCTCGAAGAAACCGTCGGAGTCGATACCGTATTCCGCGCCCGGAATGTTCGGGTGGCTCGGACGGCCGCCAGTGGCGATCAGGATGTGATCGGCGGTGATCGTCTCGCCGTTCACTTCGATCGTCTTCGCATCCACGAAACGGGCGAAGCCGCGGATCACATCGACGTTATTCTTGCCCAGCACGTTATCGTACGAGGTGTGAATACGGTCGATGTAGGCGGTACGGCTGGCGATCAGTTTATCCCAGTCGAAGTGGTTGATGGTGGTGTCAAAGCCGTAGTCCGGGCCATACATATGGATAGCTTCACGGATTTGCGCGGCATGCCACATCACTTTCTTCGGTACACAACCCACGTTCACGCAGGTGCCGCCGAGTTCCTTGGCTTCAATCAGCGCACACTTCTGGCCGTACATGGCCGCACGGTTGATGGAGGCGATGCCGCCGCTGCCGCCGCCGATTGCGATGTAGTCATAATGCTTAGTCATAGCGTTGTCCTTAATCGTGAATTGCCGCGATTGTATACCTGAAATCAATAGTTTCCACCGATGGCTGCGATTACTCCGGCACGATCCAGCTCACGGTGGCGTGACCCGTACCGGCTGGCACCAGCGTTTTGTGCAGCCACGGCAGCACGTTGTTCATCTGTGCTTCGAGCTTCCACGGCGGGTTAATGACGATCATGCCGGACGCGGTCATGCCGCGCTGGTCGCTGTCAGGGCGCACCGCCAGCTCAATTTGCAGGATTTTACGAATGCCGGTCGCTTCGAGGTCTTTGATCATGCGTTTAATTTGCGCGCGCAGCACTACCGGATACCACAGGGCATAGGTGCCGGTCGCAAAGCGTTTGTAACCTTCGTTAATGCCGGTCACCACCGCCTGATAGTCGGTTTTGATTTCGTACGGCGGGTCGATCAGCACCAGGCCGCGACGGGAAACCGGCGGCAGTTTGGCTTTCAGCTGCTGGTAGCCATCGGCTTTGTCCACGCGGGCGCGGTTATCTTTCTGAAACTCAGAACGCAGCAGCGGGAAGTCGCTCGGGTGCAGCTCTGTCAGCTGAAGGCTGTCCTGCTCACGCAGCAGCTGGCGGGCAATCAGTGGTGAACCCGGGTAGTAACGCAGTTGGCCGTTGCGGTTGAAGTGATTCACCACGCCAATGTACGGCTCCAGCTCGGCAGGCAGATCGTCCTGCTGCCAGATACGCGCAATCCCTTCCAGATATTCACCGGTACGCTCGGCATGCTCGCCGCTCAGCTGATAACGGCCCGCGCCCGCGTGGGTGTCCAGATAAAGGAACGGTTTATCCTTTTCTTTAAGCGATTCGATGATCAGGCTCTGAACGGTATGTTTGAGGACGTCGGCGTGGTTGCCTGCGTGGAAGCTGTGGCGATAACTGAGCATGGGTAATGATATTCCGCTGAATTGACGATTTGCCACAGTTTACAGCAGAACGGCACAGATTACCCGCAGGCCCGGTAAGCGCAGCGCCACCGGGCGTTTTTCGACAACCTTCGGCATTGAAATCCTCTACACTTAACCCCATTACTGAAAACAATATGCACAGCGCCGGATGCGCGCTTCATTCATCTATTTCAACAGGACAGCGTTTATGACCAATCCATTACTGACGCCTTTTTCGTTGCCACCGTTTTCTAAAATCCTCCCTGAGCATGTGGTTCCGGCCGTTACCCAGTCGCTGAACAACTGCCGTGCGGCGGTAGAAAACGTGGTCGCGCAGGGCGCGCCGTACACCTGGGAAAATCTGTGTCAGCCGCTGGCCGAAGTGGACGACGTGCTGGGGCGTATCTTCTCCCCGGTGAGTCACCTGAACTCGGTGAAAAACAGCCCGGAGCTGCGTGAGGCCTACGAACAGACCCTGCCGCTGCTCTCTGAGTACAGCACCTGGGTCGGTCAGCATGAGGGGCTCTACAAAGCCTACCGCGACCTGCGCGACGGCGACCACTATGCCGAACTGAACACGGCGCAGAAAAAATCGGTCGATAACGCCCTGCGTGATTTCGAACTGTCCGGGATTGGCCTGCCAAAAGAAAAACAGGTTCGCTACGGCGAAATCGCCGCGCGCCTGTCCGAGCTGGGCAACCAGTACAGCAACAACGTCCTCGACGCCACCATGGGCTGGACGAAGCTGATTACCGATGAATCTGAACTGGCGGGTATGCCGGAAAGCGCGCTGGCGGCGGCAAAAGCCCAGGCCGAAGCGAAAGAGCAGGAAGGCTTCCTGTTAACGCTGGATATCCCAAGCTATCTGCCGGTGATGACCTACTGCGACAACCAGGCCCTGCGCGAAGAGATGTACCGCGCCTACAGCACCCGCGCCTCCGATCAGGGGCCGAATGCCGGTAAGTGGGACAACAGCCCGGTGATGGCGGAGATCCTCGCCCTGCGCCACGAGCTGGCACAGCTGCTGGGCTTCGGCAGCTACGCGGATAAATCCCTCGCCACCAAAATGGCTGAGAACCCACAGCAGGTGCTCGACTTCCTGACCGATCTGGCGAAACGCGCCCGTCCTCAGGGTGAAAAAGAACTGGCTCAGCTGCGCGCCTTTGCGAAAGCGGAGTTCGGCGTGGACGAGCTTCAGCCGTGGGATATCGCGTACTACAGCGAAAAACAGAAACAGCATCTCTACAGCATCAGCGACGAACAGCTGCGTCCGTACTTCCCGGAAAACAAAGCCGTTAACGGCCTGTTCGAGGTGGTGAAACGCATCTACGGCATTACCGCGAAAGAGCGTACCGACATCGACGTCTGGCATCCGGACGTGCGCTTCTTCGAGCTGTATGACGAGAAAAACGAGCTGCGCGGCAGCTTCTATCTGGATCTTTACGCGCGAGAAAACAAACGTGGCGGGGCGTGGATGGACGACTGCGTGGGCCAGATGCGTAAAGCAGATGGTTCCCTGCAAAAACCGGTCGCCTACCTGACCTGTAACTTCAACCGCCCGGTGAGCGGCAAACCTGCGCTGTTTACCCACGATGAAGTGATCACCCTGTTCCACGAGTTCGGTCACGGCCTGCACCACATGCTGACCCGCATCGAAACCGCTGGCGTCGCCGGTATCAGCGGTGTGCCATGGGATGCGGTCGAGCTGCCAAGCCAGTTTATGGAAAACTGGTGCTGGGAGCCGGACGCGCTGGCATTTATCTCCGGCCATTACGAAACGGGCGAACCGCTGCCGAAAGAACTGCTGGATAAAATGCTGGCGGCGAAAAACTACCAGGCGGCGATGTTCATCCTGCGTCAGCTGGAGTTCGGCCTGTTCGACTTCCGCCTGCACGCCGAGTTCAGCCCGGAGCAGGGGGCGAAAATCCTCGAAACCCTGGCTGAGATTAAAAAGCAGGTCGCGATTATTCCAGGCCCGACCTGGGGACGCTTCCCGCACGCGTTCAGCCATATCTTCGCAGGCGGGTACGCCGCAGGCTACTACAGCTACCTGTGGGCCGACGTGCTGGCGGCAGATGCCTTCTCGCGCTTCGAAGAAGAGGGGATTTTCAACCGCGAAACCGGTCAGTCGTTCCTTGATAACATCCTGACGCGCGGCGGTTCAGAAGAGCCTATGGAGCTGTTCAAACGCTTCCGTGGCCGCGAGCCGCAGCTGGATGCGATGCTGGAGCATTACGGAATCAAAGGCTGATTGCTACGTGAAGATCTGCTTAGTAGATGAAACAGGCGCCGGGGACGGCGCCTTATCTGTTCTGGCGACCCGCTGGGGGCTGGAACATGATGAAGACAACCTGATGGCGCTGGTGATGACGCCGGAACATCTGGAGCTGCGCAAGCGCGATGAGCCGAAGCTTGGCGGGATTTTTGTCGATTTTGTTGGCGGCGCGATGGCGCACCGACGTAAGTTTGGCGGCGGTCGCGGCGAAGCGGTGGCCAAAGCGGTCGGCATTAAAGGCAGCTATCTGCCGGACGTGGTGGATGCCACGGCGGGGCTGGGGCGCGATGCCTTTGTGCTGGCGTCTGTCGGCTGTCGGGTGCGGATGCTGGAGCGTAATCCGGTTGTCGCCGCGCTGCTCGACGACGGGCTGACGCGGGGCTACGCGGACCCGGAAATCGGCCCGTGGTTACAGGAACGTTTGCAACTTATTCATGCCTCCAGCCTGACGGCGCTGACCGATATCACCCCGCGCCCGCAGGTGGTCTATCTCGACCCCATGTTCCCGCATAAGCAGAAAAGCGCGCTGGTGAAGAAAGAGATGCGGGTGTTTCAGTCTCTGGTGGGGCCAGATTTAGATGCCGATGGCCTGCTGGAGCCGGCTCGTCAGCTGGCGACGAAGCGGGTGGTGGTGAAGCGGCCGGACTATGCGCCGCCGCTGGCGGACGTTGCGACCACTAACGCGGTGACCACCAAAGGACACCGATTTGATATTTATTCGGGAACGCCAGAATAAAAAAGCCGGGTGGCGGCTTCGCCTTACCCGGCCTACATTCAGTGCCGCTTGTAGGCCCGGTAAGCGTTAGCGCCACCGGGCTTTTTTGCACTTACTCGTCTTCTTCGTCACGCAGTGGAACAATCAGCATATCCACGTGTACGGTGTTAATCAGCTGGCGCGCGGAAGACATCAGCTTGCTCCAGAAGTCCTGGTGATGACCGCATACCACCAGGTCCATATCGTATTTCTTAATCGCATCAACCAGCACCTGGCCCAGATCGCCGCTACCGCTTAAGGTTTCAGTGATTGGATAGCCCGCGTTGGTAGAAAGCTCGCTCAGCGCGTGGTGAGTCTCTTCGGAGATGCGTTTCTGCATATCGCCGAGATTCACGTCGATCAGACCGGTGTAGAGGTCGGAGTAATTCACATCAACGTGAATCAGCGAAACTTTCGCGTTGTAGGGACGTGCCATGGATACTGCTTTATCAACCAGCACTTTACTCTCCGGGGAGAGGTCTACCGCGATGAGAATGTGTTTGTAAGCCATAGTGTTACTCCTTCCTTAAGTTATCGATGACTAAATGGGAAAGCCGTCGTCTGATGCTTTCATTACGGCCCAGTTAAACATATTTTTCAAGCTTTGGTGTTGATAACGATTAACCTTGTGGCAAAAAAATTAACGGATCTCCTACACTATTTAATGAGCCGTTCGGATATTAAAACGCGAACCGGATCGACTTTTGGTCATTCTTTCACTGAACTGTCTGTCAGGGCATTGGGGTGCGGTAGCTCAGGAGCCTTGCTTCGTGGGCGGACGCCGGGGAGGATGTATGATTAGCACCGTCGCATTGTTTTGGGCGTTATGCGTGGTTTGCATAGTGAATATGGCGCGCTACTTCTCATCGTTACGTGCGCTGTTAGTGGTACTTCGTGGTTGCGATCCGTTGCTTTATCAGTATGTGGACGGTGGAGGGTTCTTCACCTCGCACGGACAGCCCAGCAAGCAGATGCGTCTGGTGGGGTATATCTACTACCAACGCTACCGCGATCACCACGATGAAGAGTTTATCCGTCGCTGCGAGCGCCTGCGTCGTCAGTTCATTTTGACCAGCGCCCTGTGTGGTCTGGTTGTGGTGAGTATGATTGCGCTGATGATTTGGCACTGAGCATAAAAAAAGCGGGCCAGTTTCCTGACCCGCTTTTTTGTCGCCTTCAGCCGATTAAATCAGCTTCAGCGAAATCCAGTACAGACCGCCAGACAGCAGGATGGACGCCGGGAGGGTGAACACCCAGGCCATCAGAATGTTGGTCACGGTTTTACGCTGCAAACCGCCGCCGTCAACAATCATGGTACCTGCCACGGACGAAGAGAGTACGTGGGTGGTGGAGACTGGCATACCTGTGTAGCTTGCCAGACCGATAGATACCGCCGCCGTCATCTGCGCGGACATACCCTGCGCATAGGTCATGCCTTTCTTACCGATCTTCTCACCGATGGTGGTCGCCACACGACGCCAGCCAATCATCGTACCGATACCCAGCGCCAGCGCGACCGCCATGATGATCCAGATTGGCGCGTACTCAATGGTGTTGAGCATATCGCCTTTCAGTTTCTTCAGCAGACGCTGGTCGTCAGCATTAACCTCTGGCAGCTTCGCGACTTTATCGGTCACGTCGGAGATACAGAGCATGATGCGACGCAGCTGACCACGCTGTTCAACAGCCAGCTTGTCGTAGCTTTCGATATCGGCCAGCATGCCTTTCGCACGTTCCAGCGCGTTAATCGCGTTTGCCGGATGGCAATGGAACTCGCCCGGTGCCGTCGTTGCGCCTGACTCCGGAGAAGGAATCAGCTGGTCCACGCCGGTCGCTTTCTTCAGCAAATCAGGATGCTGCTGGAAGTAAGTCTCAACGTTGTTTACCGCATCACGGGTACGGGTGATTTCGTAACCGGAGGCGTTCATGTTAACCACGAAGCCCGCCGGTGCGACGCCAATCAGAACCAGCATCACCAGGCCGATACCTTTCTGACCATCGTTCGCGCCATGAGAGAAGGCGACGCCGATAGCGGAAATGATCAGCGCGATACGCGTCCAGAACGGCGGCTTTTTCTTGCCGTCTTTCTTCTCACGCTCTGCTGGCGTCAGGTGGATACGCGCACGTTTTTTCGTGTTGCTCCAGTAGCGACGCAGGATGAAAATCAAGCCACCCGCCACCACCAGACCGACGATAGGGGAGATGATCAGAGAGCCGAAAATACCGAGAACTTTCGGGATATTCAGCGCATCAACGACGGAGGTCCCGGTCATCAGGGCATTGGTTAACCCGATACCGATAATCGCGCCGATGAGGGTGTGAGAGCTGGATGCCGGCAGGCCGAAATACCAGGTACCGAGGTTCCAGATAATCGCAGCAAGCAGCATAGAGAACACCATGGCCAGGCCATGACCGGAACTCACGTTAAGCAGCAGATCCGTTGGCAGCATATGCACAATGGCATACGCAACGCTCAGTCCGCCCAGGAGGACACCAAAAAAGTTAAATACCGCCGCCATAACGACCGCAAGCTGCGATCGCATTGCGCGAGTGTAGATAACCGTTGCTACTGCGTTTGCAGTGTCGTGGAAGCCGTTGATCGCTTCGTAAAACAGCACAAAAACCAGAGCAAGCAATAATAAAAGCCCGGTATGTAAATCCAGGCCGGCAAACAAATGTAGCATAGGACGTTACGCCATTTTGAGGACATGAACGCGGCGCATTATCCAGGACAAATGCGCAACGGGCAAAGTGAAATATAGACTTTTTTTGACATACTACCTGATTTGAGAAATGTGCCTGAAAGGATAATCTTTAAATATCAATGAAATGGCTTTGTAATATCTTTTTACGCTGGTGCGACCACTGAGGAAACTTTACAATCCGCGGCAGTTAACGAAGAGGATTTTGACGTGGAAAGGTTTGATGCCGTAGTAATTGGCGCCGGTGCGGCGGGTATGTTTTGTGCGGCGATGGCCGGACAAGCGGGTCGTCGCGTGCTGCTGCTGGATAACGGAAAAAAGCCTGGCCGCAAGATCCTGATGTCTGGCGGCGGGCGCTGTAACTTTACTAATCTTTATGTCGAGCCTGCGGCCTATTTGAGCCAGAACCGTCATTTTTGTAAATCTGCGCTGGCGCGTTACACCCAGTGGGATTTTATCGAACTGGTGGGTAAACACGGTATCGCGTGGCATGAGAAGACGCTGGGACAGCTGTTCTGCGACGACTCCGCGCAACAAATCGTTGATATGCTGGTGGCCGAGTGCGAGAAAGGCGGCGTTGTAATGCGCCTGCGCACCGAAGTGCTGGACGTCGCCCGTGACGAGCAGGGCTACACGCTGCAACTCAACGGTGAAACCGTCAGCGCCGATAACCTGGTGATCGCCAGCGGCGGCCTCTCGATGCCGGGGCTGGGTGCCTCACCGTTCGGCTATAAAATCGCCGAGCAGTTTGGCCTGAAGGTACTGCCCACCCGCGCCGGGCTGGTACCGTTCACGCTGCATAAGCCCCTGCTGGAACAGCTTCAGACGCTCTCCGGCGTGTCTGTGCCGTCGGTCATTACGGCCGAAGACGGCACGGTGTTCCGCGAAAATCTGCTCTTTACCCATCGCGGACTCTCGGGCCCGGCGGTATTGCAGATCTCCAGCTACTGGCAGCCGGGGGAGTTTGTCTCCGTAAACCTGGTGCCGGACTGCGATCTGGAAGCCTTCCTCAACGAGCAACGCGCCGCGCACCCGAATCAAAGCCTGAAAAATACCCTGGCGATGCAGCTGCCGAAGCGTCTCGTGGAGTGCTTGCAGGCGTTAGGGCAAATTCCGGATGTTACGCTCAAGCAGCTCAACAGCCGCGAGCAGGAAACGCTGGTGGAGACGCTGACGAACTGGCGCGTACAGCCAAACGGCACCGAAGGCTACCGCACCGCGGAAGTGACGCTCGGCGGCGTGGATACAAACGAACTCTCATCCCGCACGATGGAAGCCCGCAACGTGCCGGGTCTTTATTTCATTGGTGAAGTGATGGACGTGACCGGCTGGCTCGGCGGGTATAACTTCCAGTGGGCGTGGGCGAGTGCCTGGGCATGCGCGCAGGCACTCGCTGATGTCCGAGGACAATAAAGTTGTACACAAAGCACTAAAGTTGTAACCATTCTCAAAAAACGACGCTAATGTTGTATACTTACTGAATGTGTGGTTATAGGGTTGGAGACTATAAAATACACATATAGGTACGTATCAATGTCGTTTTTAGGGTACGATCATGGCTAGGGGTAGGCGTCTCAAATCCTATTTGGATTATGAAAATGCGCTAGGTGACGGCATAGGAGTGGGCTATGGCCAAAGTTATCAGCCCTGGCTTAGAGCTCAGGACGTTAAATCCCGTGGAAACCGTTCGATAGTCTTTGGCCTTAAGACGTTTCGAAACCATCATCTCCTTTCTTCTGTCGAAAGTAACTTTTTCTATCTGGCTGAGTTTAATGACTCGGTGATTGATATCCGGGAACAATTCCCACTCTTTCCTCTCCGGCTTACCCAACAAATAGCAAATCATCTACATTTTCAACATCCTATGGTGAGGGGAGTAAGAGGAGTACCTGTCGAAGTTCTGAATGTTATGACAACCGATTTTTTACTGACCTTGAGAACTCCTGAAGGCGGACTTCGATACAAAGCTATAGCAGTAAAACATAACGAGAGCATACCTGAACGCGAAGCCCAAAAACTTGAAATAGAGAGGATGTTTTGGCAGTTGATTGATGTTGAGTTCTGATGAATCCCCTAATGATTTTGGTAAAAATCATTAAGTTAAGGTGGATACACATCTTGTCATATGATCAAATGGTTTCGCGAAAAATCAATAATCAGACAACAAGATGTGCGAACT
>NZ_JBMKIA010000027.1:0-49343 GCF_049238215.1 Enterobacter cloacae complex sp. IR5441 | reverse complement strand
GCGGCATTCTGGCTACACAATAACAAGGGAAGACTTACTCGTGGCTGCAACCCTACTAGCTCAAAATTTATTCACACATGGTTACGCTTTGGGGAAATTATGAGGGGATCTCTCAGTACATCACCTATAACCCCTTCATTCCCGGCTATTGCTCTCGATTAATAGTGATTGAGATCAATTATGCCGATCTCTCAAAGAAAATAAAAACGCAAGCAGAGCAAATCCTGAAATCGGGATCGGGAATAATATTTCCTCAAAATATATTTACCATGAATAATTCATTTATATTCATAATTATTGCGTATATAAACCGCGTCTCATAAATACGCTATTCACGGCAGCGGAAGTGTGCCCCCTCGCCAGTCTGTTCAGGAGCGCACGCAGATTAAAATCCACCGATGTGCTCTGCGGCCAGCCATTTTGCCAGGGCATCAATCTGAGGCTGATGCAGCCAGTTTACGATCTGGCGGGCCTTCTCCTGCCCGACACCCGGCAGCATCCGCCACTCCGCTTCGCTTCGCTGAATCAGCGCCTGCCAGGTGCGATCCCCTGCCGCCTTGAGCGTCGACCGGGCCAGCGGTATTCCCATCGCGGTGATCCAGCGGATAAAAGGTCGCTCCCGCGCCAGGTTAAACTGATGCCACAGCGCAGCGCCATGCGATGCCGATATCCCCGCCGTCGCGGTGAGCTGCGCCTGCGTGAGCTGTAGCCAGGAGAAGAGGTGCTCAAACCGATGCGCCTGATAGAGGGTCCGCCATCCTGATTCGCCCACTCCTTCGATATCTAACGCCTGCCTGGAACTTAGCCACGTCAGCCGGGCAAAAAATTGCTCCATGCACTCCGGGGAGGCATAGAAACAGGTTAAACCGTTATAGCGCGATGAGGGCGGCTGCGGTTTACGGCGATCCACATTGCGCCACACCACGTTATCCAGCCGGGGAATACCTTGTCCCGCCAGGCTTACCAGCACCTGATCGCCGGGGGCAATATCCAGCCTCTGCCAGCGGTTAACCGACCCTAAGCTGACGCGCTGTACGCGTTTATCGTCGAGCATCAGCGGCTCAAGCTGCGCAATCGCGGTGATCCGCCCGGTACGGCCAACGGTAAAGTGAATCGCTTTGACTTCCGTCACCTGGGCCACAGGAAGGTATTTCCATGCGACGACCCAACTCCCTTCCCCCGGCAGCCATCGCTCGCCCGGCGGCTCTGCCGAGGCGCGAACCACAATGCCATCCGTGGCGAAGGGCAACGAAGCCTTAAACCAGGCCGTCCGCTGCGCCTCCACATCAGCCGCGTTTTTAACCGGCACGGTATAGCGGGCCGTCAGGGTAAAACCTGCCTCCGCCAGCGTGGAAAGGCGTGCTTTCATCGCTTTTGGGCCGTCCGGCCAGGCCCAGATAAAAATGCCTGTCTGCTTCAGCGCTGCGCGATCGGTCGCGCGCATCATTGCCCCCGCTACCTTCGCACGCGCGTTCATCCCCCCCATCCGCTGCTGGATATGCCCGTCGCGCAGCAGAAAAAGTTCACCCTGCAACACGCTGTTGGCAAGCGGCCCGGCCAGCGTTTGCGGAATAGCGGGGATCATTCGCGCCTGTGCCGTCCACTCTTCCCCCTGTAAGCCGTCGCCCCGGCTAATCGCCTGCACCAGCTTGCCGTTTTTGTAGACCAGGGTGACCGCAACACCATCCACCTTTGGCTGTACCCAGAGATCCTGCTGCGTCGCCATCCAGCGGCTAAGCGCCTGCTTGCTTTCTACCTTATGCACGCCGGTATGGGCGAAGGGATGTTTCACCGTCCCACTGGCGGCTGGAAGATCGTCGTGCAGCGGTTCATCGTGAAAACAGCGCTGCCACTGTTTTAAGCGGGCGTTAAGCCTGTCGTAAACGTCGTCGCTCACCTCGCTGCGGCCCTGCTTCCAGTAATCTTCATTCCAGCGGGTCAGCTGCGCCTTCAGGGCCGCGATCTCCTGCCCGGCTTTAGCCGGTGACCAGACCGGGCAAATAGCCATCGCCCCGCTGCTTAAGAAGATCATCAGTATGCTTATCCATTTCACCATTATTACCCCTCCCTGTTTTGCGAAGGGTATACCCTGCCCGTGAGCCGCAGACCAGCTACAAAATTGCATTTTACGAGCGCGCTTCAGCGCATTGTTTTTATTGCAGCAAAAAGAAGGTAAAAGCTGAAAACGGCACGCAAAATTTAATCATCCAGGGGAAAAAGTGTGACAAAGGCTACGTCACACAGCGGCGACGTGTATAATAAGCCCGTATGTAGGACTTCTTCGTTAACACATACAAAAGACTCTCATGGCTCAAGGCACGCTTTATATTGTTTCTGCTCCTAGTGGCGCGGGTAAATCCAGCCTTATTCAGGCACTGTTAAAAACCCAACCGTTGTACGATACGCAGGTTTCTGTTTCTCACACCACGCGAGCACCGCGTCCGGGTGAAGTGCACGGTGAACACTATTTCTTTGTGAATCACGACGAATTCAGAGCGATGATTGGCAGAGACGCGTTTCTTGAACACGCAGAAGTTTTCGGTAACTACTACGGTACTTCGCGTGAAACCATTGAGCAGGTACTGGCGACCGGCGTTAACGTGTTCCTGGATATCGACTGGCAGGGCGCACAGCAAATTCGTAAGAAAATGCCTGATTCGCGCAGTATCTTTATTTTACCGCCATCGAAAGATGAACTGGATCGTCGCCTGCGTGGTCGCGGCCAGGACAGCGAAGAAGTTATCGCGAAGCGTATGGCGCAGGCAGTTGCAGAAATGAGCCATTACGCGGAATATGATTACCTTATTGTGAATGATGATTTTGATGCCGCGCTGAGCGATCTCAAAACTATCCTTCGCGCAGAACGTCTGCGTATGAGCCGCCAGAAGCAGCGACATGACGCATTAATCACCAAACTGTTGGCAGACTGAACCCACTTTCAGTATCATGCCCAGTCATTTCTTCACCTGTGGAGCATTTTAAGTATGGCACGCGTAACTGTTCAGGACGCTGTAGAGAAAATTGGTAACCGTTTTGACCTGGTGCTGGTCGCCGCGCGTCGCGCTCGTCAGATGCAGGTAGGCGGTAAAGATCCGCTGGTACCGGAAGAAAACGATAAAACCACCGTTATTGCACTTCGCGAAATCGAAGAAGGTCTGATCAACAACCAGATCCTCGACGTGCGTGAGCGCCAGGAGCAGCAAGAGCAGGAAGCCGCTGAATTACAAGCTGTTACCGCTATTGCTGAAGGTCGTCGTTAATTAAACCTGCGGGTCGCCCTTGTATCTGTTTGAAAGCCTGAATCAACTGATTCAAACCTACCTGCCTGAAGACCAGATTAAGCGTCTTCAGCAGGCGTATCTCGTTGCACGTGACGCTCACGAGGGCCAGACACGTTCAAGCGGTGAACCCTATATCACGCACCCGGTAGCGGTGGCCTGTATTCTGGCCGAGATGAAACTCGACTACGAAACGCTGATGGCCGCCCTGCTGCATGACGTGATTGAAGATACCCCTGCCACCTACCAGGACATGGAACAGCTGTTTGGCAAAAGCGTTGCCGAGCTGGTGGAAGGGGTCTCTAAGCTTGATAAGCTGAAATTCCGCGACAAGAAAGAGGCGCAGGCCGAAAACTTCCGCAAGATGATCATGGCGATGGTGCAGGATATCCGCGTCATTCTCATCAAACTGGCTGACCGCACCCACAATATGCGCACGCTGGGCTCACTTCGCCCGGATAAACGTCGCCGCATCGCCCGTGAAACCCTCGAAATTTACAGTCCGCTGGCGCACCGTTTAGGTATTCATCACATTAAAACCGAGCTGGAAGAGCTGGGTTTTGAGGCGTTGTACCCGAACCGCTATCGCGTGATTAAAGAGGTGGTGAAAGCCGCTCGCGGTAACCGTAAAGAGATGATTCAAAAGATCCTCTCTGAAATCGAAGGGCGTTTGCAGGAAGCGGGCATTCCGTGCCGCGTGAGCGGTCGCGAAAAGCATTTGTACTCTATCTACTGCAAAATGGTGCTCAAAGAGCAGCGTTTTCACTCGATTATGGATATCTACGCGTTCCGCGTCATCGTCCACGATTCAGACACCTGTTATCGCGTGCTGGGGCAGATGCACAGCCTGTACAAGCCGCGTCCGGGGCGCGTCAAAGATTACATCGCCATTCCAAAAGCGAACGGATACCAGTCTTTGCACACCTCCATGATTGGCCCGCACGGTGTCCCTGTTGAGGTGCAGATTCGTACCGAAGATATGGATCAGATGGCGGAGATGGGTGTCGCGGCGCACTGGGCTTATAAAGAGCACGGCGGCGAAAGCAGCACCACCGCGCAAATCCGCGCCCAGCGCTGGATGCAGAGCCTGCTGGAGCTGCAACAGAGCGCAGGTAGCTCGTTTGAATTTATCGAGAGCGTTAAATCCGATCTCTTCCCGGATGAGATTTACGTTTTCACGCCGGAAGGGCGCATTGTCGAACTGCCTGCGGGCGCGACACCGGTCGACTTCGCTTACGCCGTGCATACCGATATCGGCCATGCCTGCGTAGGTGCCCGCGTCGACAGGCAGCCTTATCCGCTGTCGCAGCCGCTCTTCAGCGGACAGACGGTGGAGATCATTACCGCGCCGGGGGCACGTCCTAACGCCGCCTGGCTGAACTTTGTCGTGAGCTCAAAAGCGCGCGCAAAAATCCGCCAGCTGCTGAAAAACCTCAAGCGCGACGACTCCGTTAGCCTGGGGCGTCGTCTGCTCAATCACGCGCTGGGTGGCAGCCGCAAACTGGCAGAGATCCCGCCAGAAAACATTCAGCATGAGCTGGAGCGTATGAAGCTCGCCTCGCTGGATGACCTGCTGGCAGAGATTGGTCTCGGCAACGCCATGAGCGTGGTCGTGGCGAAGAACCTGCAACAAGGCGAAACGACAGCCGTTCCTGCCACCACGCAAAATCATGGTCACCTGCCGATCAAAGGCGCTGACGGGGTGCTCATCACCTTCGCCAAATGCTGCCGTCCTATCCCGGGCGACCCGATTATTGCGCACGTCAGCCCGGGTAAAGGGCTGGTGATCCACCATGAATCCTGCCGTAACATCCGTGGCTATCAGAAAGAGCCTGAGAAGTTCATGGCGGTCGAGTGGGATAAAGAGACGGCGCAGGAATTTATCACTGAAATCAAGGTGGATATGTTCAACCACCAGGGTGCCCTGGCGAACCTGACGGCAGCGATCAACACCGCCTCATCCAACATTCAAAGCCTGAATACGGAAGAAAAAGATGGCCGCGTTTATAGCGCCTTTATTCGCCTGACCGCCCGTGACCGTGTGCATCTGGCCAATATTATGCGCAAGATCCGCGTGATGCCGGACGTCATTAAAGTCACCCGTAACCGAAACTAGCATTATGAATTCAAAACGTTACGAGCGAATCTGCGAAATGCTCGCCAGGCGTCAGCCTGATCTGACGGTCTGCATGGAGCAGGTCCATAAACCTCATAACGTCTCTGCTATCGTCCGCACCGCAGATGCCGTCGGCGTGCATGAAGTCCACGCCGTCTGGCCTGGCGCACGTATGCGTACCATGGCCTCCACCGCCGCAGGCAGCAACAGCTGGGTATCCGTGAAAACTCACCAGACTATTGGTGAAGCGGTCTCGCACCTGAAAGGGCGTGGCATGCAGGTTCTGGCAACCAACCTCTCTGCTAAAGCCGTGGATTTCCGTGAGATCGACTACACCCGTCCGACCTGCATTTTAATGGGCCAGGAGAAAACGGGGATCACGCAGGAAGCACTGGATTTGGCCGATCGGGACATCATCATCCCGATGATCGGCATGGTCCAGTCACTCAACGTGTCGGTCGCCTCAGCGCTGATCCTGTATGAAGCGCAGCGCCAGCGTCAGAATGCCGGAATGTACGAGCGCAGCAACAGCATGCTGCCGGAAGAGGAGCAGCAGCGCCTGCTGTTTGAAGGTGGCTATCCGGTGCTGGCTCGCGTTGCGAAGCAGAAGAAATTGCCTTACCCCCACGTCAACGCGCAGGGCGAAATTGAAGCCGATGCCGAGTGGTGGTCCACCATGCAGTACGCGGGGTAAATCATGAAAGGCCGCCTGCTGGACGCCATACCGCTCAACAGCCTGACGGGCGTGGGCGCGGCACAAAGCAGTAAACTGGCGAAGATAGGCCTGCACACCGTGCAGGATCTCCTGCTCCACCTCCCCCTGCGCTACGAAGACCGTACTCAGCTTTATAAGATTGGCGATCTGCTGCCCGCTATTTACGCCACCGTTGAAGGGGAAGTGCTGAACTGCAACATCACCTTTGGCGGACGCAGGATGATGACCTGCCAGATCAGCGACGGCACCGGCATTCTCACCATGCGCTTTTTCAACTTCAATGCGGCAATGAAAAACAGCCTTGCCACTGGACGACGCGTACTTGCGTACGGTGAAGCCAAACGGGGCAAATACGGCGCGGAGATGATCCACCCGGAATACCGCGTGCAGGGCGATCTCAGCTCACCTGAGCTACAGGAGACGCTCACGCCGGTCTATCCAACCACTGAAGGCATTAAGCAGGCTACGCTGCGCAAGCTCACCGACCAGGCGCTGGAGCTGCTTGATACCTGCGCCATTAACGAGCTGCTGCCGCCGGAGCTGGCGCAGGGCATGATGAGCCTGCCGGAGGCGTTGCGCACCCTGCACCGTCCACCGCCAACGCTTCAGCTTGTTGATTTAGAGAGCGGGAAACACCCCGCCCAACGGCGTCTTATCCTTGAGGAATTACTGGCTCACAACCTGAGCATGCTGGCTCTGCGCGCAGGAGCGCAGCGCTTCCACGCGCAGCCATTAAGCCAGCGTGATGAGCTCAAAGATAAGCTGCTGGCCTCACTGCCGTTTAAACCCACCGGCGCCCAGGCGCGGGTGACTGCCGAGATCGAACGCGATATGGCGCTGGATGTGCCGATGATGCGTCTGGTGCAGGGCGACGTGGGTTCCGGGAAAACGCTGGTCGCCGCGCTGGCCGCTTTGCGCGCCATCGCCCACGGTAAGCAGGTGGCGCTGATGGCGCCGACGGAACTGCTGGCCGAGCAGCACGCCAACAATTTCCGTAACTGGTTCGCCCCGCTGGGAATCGAAGTGGGCTGGCTGGCCGGGAAGCAGAAGGGCAAAGCGCGCCTTGCGCAGCAGGAAGCCATTGCCAGCGGGCAGGTGCAGATGATTGTCGGAACGCACGCCATTTTCCAGGAACAGGTGCAGTTTAACGGCCTGGCGCTGGTCATTATCGACGAACAGCACCGCTTTGGTGTTCATCAGCGTCTGGCGCTGTGGGAGAAAGGTCTGCAACAGGGCTTCCACCCGCATCAGCTGATCATGACCGCCACGCCGATTCCGCGCACCCTGGCGATGACGGCCTATGCCGATCTGGATACCTCCACCATCGACGAACTCCCCCCGGGCCGTACGCCGGTGACGACGGTCGCCATTCCGGACACGCGCCGCAACGACATCATTGACCGCGTGCGCAACGCCTGCACCCACGAAGGACGTCAGGCTTACTGGGTCTGTACCCTGATTGAAGAGTCTGAGCTGCTGGAAGCGCAGGCTGCCGAAGCCACGTGGGAAGAGTTAAAGCTCGCCCTGCCGGAGCTGAACGTCGGTCTGGTTCACGGACGCATGAAGCCTGCCGAGAAGCAGGCGGTGATGCAGTCGTTCAAACAGGGCGAGCTGCATTTGCTGGTCGCGACCACGGTCATCGAAGTGGGCGTGGACGTGCCGAACTCCAGCCTGATGATTATTGAGAACCCGGAGCGCCTGGGCCTGGCGCAGCTCCACCAGCTACGAGGCCGCGTGGGCCGTGGCGCGATCGCCTCTCACTGCGTGCTGCTCTACAAAGCCCCGCTGTCGAAAACCGCGCAGATGCGTTTGCAGGTATTACGCGACAGCAATGACGGCTTCGTGATTGCGCAAAAAGATCTGGAGATCCGCGGCCCGGGCGAACTGCTGGGCACGCGTCAGACGGGTAACGCCGAGTTTAAAGTGGCGGATTTATTGCGCGATCAGGCCATGATCCCCGAAGTACAACGCCTTGCGCGTCATATTCATGAACGCTACCCCGAACAGGCGGCAGCGTTAATTGAACGCTGGATGCCGGAAACCGAGCGGTATTCCAACGCCTGACGGTCAGCCAAACATCGGCAGCATCAGGTAGAGCTTAATGACCAGCGCGTTGACGATATCAATGAAGAATGCGCCCACCATCGGCACCACCAGAAACGCCATGTGCGACGGGCCGAACCTTTCGGTGATCGCCTGCATATTCGCGATGGCCGTTGGCGTCGCTCCCAGACCAAACCCACAGTGGCCCGCAGCCAGTACCGCCGCATCATAGTTTTTGCCCATCATGCGCCAGGTAACAAAGATGGCATACAGCGCCATGAACACGGCCTGCACCGCCAGGATCGCCACCATCGGCAGCGCCAGCGAGGCCAGTTCCCACAGCTTGAGGCTCATCAGCGCCATCGCCAGGAACAGCGACAGGCTGACGTTCCCCAGCACGGACACTGCGCGCTCAAAGACGCGGTAGAAGCCCATCTGCGCCAGACCGTTGCTCAGGATCACCCCGATAAACAGCACGCAGACAAAGGTTGGCAGTTCGAAAGCCGTTCCCGCCAGCCATTGCGCAACGATTTTGCCCACGGTAAGGCAGATGGCAATCATGGCGATGGTTTCAATCATCACCAGCGAGGTGATGCTGCGGCCAACGTCCGGTTTTTCAAATGCGGTCGGCACCATTTCATCGTCTGGCCTGCCTTCCGGCCTGGTGGAGTGTTTCACCAGATAGCGCGCCACCGGGCCGCCAATCAGCCCGCCAAGCACCAGGCCAAAGGTCGCGCAGGCCATTGCCACTTCCGTTGCGTTTTCAAAGCCATAGCGTTCGATGAACAGCTTGCTCCACGCCGCGCCCGTTCCGTGGCCACCTGACAGGGTAATCGACCCCGCCAGCAGACCCATCAGCGGATCCAGCCCCAGCAGCGAGGCCATACCGATGCCGATGGCGTTTTGCATCAGCAGCAGGCCCACCACAACAATCAGAAACACGCCCAGCACCTTGCCGCCCGAACACAGGCTTGCGAGGTTAGCGTTCAGGCCGATAGTGGCAAAGAAGGCCAGCATCAACGGATCTTTCAGGGACATATCAAAATCGATTTCCCAGCCCATGCTTTTTTTCAGCACCAGCAGGGCCAGCGCCACCAGCAATCCACCGGCGACAGGTTCAGGAATGGTATACTTTTTCAGAAAGGAAACACTGTGTACCAGCTTGCGACCAAGCAGAAGAACCAGCGTTGCGGCAACAAGGGTCGACAACGTATCGAGATGAATCATAAAAGGCTCCTGTTATGCGCGTGTTCCATACACACGCGGCGTTATCCTGGGCCGGGTGATGCTCGTCATGAGCCGCCGGCGCGAAAAGTGTAATTTTTTTTTCCTGTTCGTTGTAGAAAACCTGCTCACACCGGCAGATTTTCTCTCTTTTTTTTGCTGGCAATCGTTTGCTTTTACCAGGTGGTCAGCTAAAATGCCCGCTTTTCCACCGTGGGATTGCCGCCGATGTCTGTTAACACTCTGGAGTCTGCTGATGCGCAACCGATTGCGCAGAAGCAAAACAGCGAACTGATTTACCGCCTTGAAGATCGTCCCCCGCTGCCTCAAACCCTGTTTGCCGCCTGCCAGCACCTGCTGGCGATGTTCGTTGCGGTCATCACGCCGGCTCTGCTGATTTGCCAGGCGCTGGGGTTACCGGCGCAGGATACGCAACACATCATCAGTATGTCTCTGTTCGCTTCCGGCGTGGCCTCCATCATTCAAATTAAAGCCTGGGGTCCGGTGGGCTCGGGTTTGCTGTCGATTCAGGGCACCAGCTTTAACTTTGTGGCGCCGCTGATCATGGGCGGTACGGCATTGAAAACCGGCGGCGCAGATGTCCCGACGATGATGGCGGCGCTTTTCGGCACCCTGATGCTGGCAAGCTGCACAGAGATGATCATTTCCCGCGTTCTGCACCTGGCGCGCCGGGTGATCACCCCGCTGGTCTCCGGCGTGGTGGTGATGATTATCGGCCTGTCACTGATCCAGGTGGGTCTGACCTCCATCGGGGGCGGCTACGCGGCAATGAGCGACCATACCTTCGGCGCGCCGAAAAACCTGCTGCTGGCAGGCGTCGTGCTGGCGATCATTATTCTGCTTAACCGCCAGCGTAACCCGTACCTGCGCGTGGCATCGCTGGTGATCGCCATGGCGGCCGGTTACCTGCTGGCGTGGGCGCTGGGCATGCTGCCGGAAAACACCACCCCAACCAACAGCGCGTTGATTACCGTGCCAACGCCGCTTTACTACGGCCTGGGCATTGACTGGAGTCTGCTCCTGCCGCTGATGCTGGTCTTTATGATCACTTCGCTGGAAACCATCGGCGATATCACCGCCACCTCCGACGTGTCCGAGCAGCCGGTCTCCGGCCCGCTGTACATGAAACGTCTGAAAGGCGGCGTGCTGGCGAACGGACTGAACTCGTTTGTCTCGGCGGTGTTCAACACCTTCCCGAACTCCTGCTTCGGCCAGAACAACGGCGTGATCCAGCTGACCGGCGTGGCCAGCCGCTACGTGGGCTTCGTGGTGGCGCTGATGCTGGTGGTCCTCGGCCTGTTCCCGGCGGTAAGCGGCTTTGTGCAGCACATCCCTGAGCCGGTTCTGGGCGGAGCAACGCTGGTGATGTTCGGTACCATCGCGGCCTCTGGCGTGCGTATCGTCTCCCGCGAGCCGCTGAACCGCCGCGCAATCATGATTATTGCGCTGTCTCTCGCCGTAGGGCTTGGCGTCTCCCAGCAGCCGATGATTTTGCAGTTTGCCCCGGACTGGGTGAAAAACCTGCTCTCTTCCGGCATCGCCGCGGGCGGTATTACCGCTATCGTGCTGAATCTCATTTTCCCGCCTGAAAAGAACTGATCCCCACACGGCAGGCTGTCAATGCCTGCCGTGACATCTCTTTACACCATTCCCGCCTTGAGCATTGCGCATAAATCGTGCATAACACCCTTATGTGTGTTTCGCGGGAAGGAAGACCATGAAATTTATTGGAAAGCTGCTTATCTATCTTCTGGTAGCCCTGCTCATTGTAGTGCTCGCCTTTTATTTTCTGCTTCAGACCCGCTGGGGCGCATCGCAGGTCAGCAGCTGGATCACGGTGAATACCGATTACGAGCTCAACTTTGACCTGATGGATCACCGCTTTTCATCCCCTTCTCACATCCTTCTGGAAAACGTTACCTTCGGACGAGATGGCAAACCGGCCATGCTGGTCGCTAAAAAAGTGGATATTGGCTTAAGCAGCCGCCAGATCACCGACCCGCTGCATATGGATGCCATCACCCTGTTCGATGGCACGCTGAATTTATCGCCGCAGACGGCGCCGCTGCCGTTCCAGGCCGACCGTCTGCAACTGAATGACATGGCCTTTAACAGCCCGAATACGGAGTGGGATCTCAGTGCGCAAAAGGTGACCGGCGGCGTCAGCCCGTGGCAGCCCGAGGCGGGGAACGTACTGGGAAAAAATGCGCAAATCCAGATGAGCGCCGGGTCGCTCACGCTCAACGGCATACCGGCCAACAACGTGCTGATTCAGGGACAACTCAACGGCAAAGAGGTGGTGCTCAATACCATCGGTGCCGATATGGCGCGCGGCTCGCTTACGGGGTCGGCTCTGCGTAATGCCGACGGTGGCTGGGTTATCAACACCCTGCGTCTGAATGAGATCCGCCTGCAAAGCGACAAATCGCTGCTGGATTTCTTCGCCCCTCTCTCCACCCTGCCTTCGTTACAGATTGGGCGGCTGGAAGTGACCGATGCCCGTCTACAGGGGCCAGACTGGGCGGTAACCGACCTCGATCTCAGCCTGCGTAACCTCACCCTGAGTAAAGGTGACTGGCAAAGCCAGGAGGGACGGTTATCCATGAACGCCAACGAATTTATCTACGGCTCGCTGCATCTGTTTGACCCTATCCTGAATGCGGAATTCTCCCCGCAGGGCATTGCGCTGCGTCAGTTCACCTCCCGCTGGGAAGGAGGCATGGTGCGCACCTCCGGCAACTGGCTGCGCGAGGGTCAGGCGCTGGTGCTGGACGACGTTGCCATTGCCGGGCTGGAATATACGCTTCCGGAAAACTGGAAAACGCTGTGGATGGACCCGCTCCCGGTATGGCTGAACAGCGTAACACTGAAAAAATTCGGCCTGAGCCGCAACCTGGTGATCGACATCGATCCGGCGTTCCCGTGGCAGATCACCTCCCTCGACGGTTATGGCGCTAATCTGCGGCTGGCGCAGGATCACAAGTGGGGCGTGTGGGGCGGTAACGCAACCCTCAACGGGGCGGCAGCAACCTTTAACCGCGTCGACGTGCGTCGCCCGTCGCTGGCGCTGAATGCAAACGCCGCAACGGTAAATATTACCGATCTGAGCGCCTTTACCGAGAAAGGGATCCTGGAAGCGACCGCCACCGTGTCACAGCTGCCACAGCGACAAACCACCGTGAGCCTGAACGGGCGCGGTGTACCACTCAACGTTTTGCAGCAGTGGGGCTGGCCAGCGCTGCCGATTGCAGGCGACGGCAATATTCAGCTCACCGCCAGCGGAAGCGTGCAGGCCAATGCGCCGCTGAAGCCGACGGTGAATGGGAAGCTGAGCGCGGTGAATATGGATAAACGGCAGGTGCAACAGACGATGACGGTCGGGATGGTGTCGACGGTGGCTCCGGCACAGTAAAAAGCCGGGTGGCGGCTTCGCCTTACCCGGCCTACGATCTAATGTAGGCCCGGTAAGCGAAGCGCCACCGGGCATTTTTCCAGCTCAGAGGTGAACCACCACCTCATCCCCCTCGGCTTTCACCACCACACCCCATTCGCTGCCCGCATGTGAGCCGCCTTTTACGCCGCCGACCTTCTGCACGTTGCGCAAGCACACCGACCAGTTTTGCGCATCTCCCGCGCCGGTAAAGGTCACGACGTCGCCCTGACGTGACGCCTTCAGCGTAAACACCACAGAACCGTCCGCCGCAGGCACTTCACTTACCGCCGTTGCGCCATCGCTCAGGTTGAAGAGCTGGAAGGCCGTCCCCTCGTGCCACGCATAGTCTGGCTTCTGGTTATTGTTACCCAGCGCCAGCAGCGTGTTGTCGCGCACATAGACCGGCAGGCTCAGGAAATCATGCTGCTGCTTATGCCAGCGGCTACCCTGAATTTCGTCGTTGTGCCACAGGTGCGTCCAGCGCCCTTCCGGCAGGTAGAACTGCACGTCCCCCGCCTCGGAGAACACCGGCGCCACCATCATTGAATCCCCGAGCATGTACTGGCGGTCGAGGTAATCGCACGCCGGATCGTCCGGGAACTCCAGCATCATCGCCCGCAGCATCGGCGTGCCGGACTCGCGCGCCAGCGCCGCCTGACGATACAGGTACGGCATCAGCTGACACTTCAGTTGCGTGAAGTGGCGCACCACATCGCAGGACTCGTCATCGTACGCCCACGGCACGCGGTAGGATTTGCTGCCGTGCAGGCGGCTGTGGCTGGAGAACAGCCCGAACGCGCACCAGCGTTTGTAGACGTGCGCCGGAGCGGTGTTTTCGAACCCGCCGATATCGTGGCTCCAGAACCCGAAGCCGGACAGGCCAATCGACAGCCCGCCGCGCAGGCTTTCGGCCATCGATTCGTAGTTGGCGTAGCAGTCGCCGCCCCAGTGTACCGGGAACTGTTGCGCACCCACGGAGGCAGAACGGGCAAACAGCACCGCCTCTTCTTCTCCCACCGTCTCTTTCAGCACGTTCCACACCAGCTCGTTATAAATGTAGGCGTAGTGGTTGTGCATCTTCTGCGGATCGGAACCGTCAAACCACTGGACGTCCGTCGGGATACGCTCGCCGAAGTCGGTCTTGAAGCAGTCGACGCCGATCGCCACCAGGCCTTTCAGTTTGTCCGCATACCACCTGCACGCATCCGGGTTGGTGAAGTCATAGATCGCCAGCCCCGGCTGCCATTTGTCCCACTGCCACAGGGAGCCGTCCGGGCGCTTCAGCAGGTAGCCCTTCTCTTTCAGCTCCCGAAAGATCGGCGATTTCTGGCCGATGTACGGGTTGATCCACACGCAGACCTTCAGCCCTTTCTCTTTCAGGCGGCGGATCATGCCTTCCGGATCGGGGAAGGTCACCGGGTCCCACTCGAAGTCGCACCACTGGAAGGCCTTCATCCAGAAGCAGTCGAAGTGGAACACGTGCAGCGGCAGGTCGCGCTCGGCCATGCCGTCGATAAAGCTGTTAACCGTCGCTTCGTCGTAGTTGGTGGTGAAGGAGGTGGTCAGCCACAGGCCGAACGACCACGCAGGCGGCAGCGCCGGACGGCCGGTGAAGCGGGTATAGCGGTTCAGCACTTCTTTCGGCGTCGGGCCGTCGATCACGAAGTACTCCAGATACTCCCCTTCCACGCTGAACTGCACTTTGGAGACCTTCTCGGAGCCGACTTCAAACGAGACATTTTCCGGATGATTCACCAGCACGCCGTAGCCGCGGTTGGTCAGGTAGAACGGGATGTTTTTGTAGGACTGCTCGGTGCTGGTGCCCCCGTCGCGGTTCCAGGTTTCGACCGTCTGGCCGTTACGTACCAGCGCGGTAAAGCGCTCGCCCAGACCGTAGACCGTTTCCCCCACGCCCAGATCCAGACGTTCAAACACATAGTTGCGATCGGTATTGCTGTCCTGCACGTAGCCGTTGTTTTTCAGCTGGCTGCCGGTAATGCGCTGGCCGTTGCGCAGGAAATCCAGCGCCCAGAACTCGCCTTTGGCGACGCGCACGCTGACGCTGCCGCTTTTCAGCTCGGCAAATTCGGCGTTGTTTTCAATCTCAACTTTTACATCCTTCAGAACGTTCAGCGGATAGTGCGGGCCGTTGTTCAGCGCACCCTGGAAGTGCTCAATGCGCACCCCGACAATCCCTTCCTGCGGGGCAAACAGGCGCACCGTGAACATCAACGTGTCGAGCTGCCAGGTGCGTTCGCGCACGTCACGCGGCGCCACATACACCACCAGGTCATTGCCCTGCTGCTCCACGTCGAACACCTGCACCGGATAGGTCACGTTCAGACCCGGTTGAATAAGCCAGTTTCCATCACTGATTTTCATGCTTACGTCCTCTTAGTTCTGCAATTCTTTGCTGACCGGCAGGTTTTCAAACTCCTGCTGATTGCGGCGCGCGCCCTGCGCCAGCTCGCGCAGAATTTTGGTCAGGAAGGGGGTTTTCAGCGTGTAGTAGCGTTTGGCGATGATGGCGCTCAGCACGTAACAGATCGCCGGTGCCAGGGTAAACAGGCCGATAATGATGCTGATGGTCGCGCTGTTCTGGGTTTTGGCTGCCGCGTCGTAGCCGCCGCCTGCCAGCATCCAGCCTATCATCGCCCCGCCCAGCGCCAGGCCGAGTTTCAGCACGAACAGCGTGCCCGCAAAGCTGATGCCGGTCAGTCGTTTGCCGTTGGTCCATTCGCCGTAGTCGACGGTATCGGACATCATTACCCACTGAATCGGCGTCACCAGCTGGTGCAGCACGCCGATAACGAAGATGAAGCCGAACATCAGGACGGTGGCATGCATCGGCACGAAGAACATCGCCACGCTGACCACCGCCAGCGCGGCGTTGGTCCACCAGAAGATGCTGACCTTGCACTTCCAGTCGGTGAGCGGTTTCGCCAGCGCGGAGCCGATCAGGTTGCCGACGCAGTAGGTGGTGAGGAAGGCGACGAACACTTCCGGCGAACCCATGATCCAGGTGCAGTAGTACATCATCGCGCCCCCGCGCACGCAGACGGCGAGAATGTTGAGGATGGTGAGCACGCCGACGATGCGCCACTGGTCGTTTTGCCAGATATCACGCAGATCTTCACGCATGGAGGTGGTGCTCGGCGGCACCTGGATGCGCTCTTTGGTGGTGAAGAAGCAGAACGCCAGCATCAGGAACGCGACCACCGACAGCACGGCGATCCCGCCCTGGAAGCCGAAGGCTTTGTCATCACCGCCAATCAGGTTCACCAGCGGCATCATCAGCACCGTAGAGAGCATACCGCCCGCCGTCGCCAGCACGAAGCGCCAGGACTGGAGGGAGATACGCTGCGTCGGGTCGTTGGTGATCACGCCGCCCAGCGCGCAGTACGGGATGTTGACCACGGTATAGAGCAGGGTCAGCAGGGTGTAGGTAACGGCGGCGTAAACCATTTTACCGTTGAGGCTGAGGTCCGGCGTGGTGTAGGCCAGCACGCAGACGATGCCGAACGGAATGGCGCCGAACAAAATCCACGGACGGAACTTGCCCCAGCGGCTGCGGGTGCGGTCGGCAATCAGGCCCATGCACGGGTCGGAGATCGCATCCAGCGCGCGGGCCAGCAGGAACATGGTGCCGACAAACCCGGCGGGAATACCAAAAATATCGGTGTAGAAAAACATCATATAAAGCATGACGTTATCAAAAATGATATGGCTGGCGGCGTCTCCCATGCCGTAGCCAATCTTCTCTTTTACTGACAGGACTTCGCTCATATTTTTATCCTTCACGCTGTAGGGGGCGCTGAGACCGGTTACCGTTTTTTAAACCATTGTTTCAGGGGCGGGTATTGCGTTTTCTGGTTAAGAGATTACGTTTCTTGTTTTTTGTGATCGGGATAAAAGTTGATGAGCACGAAATGCTAACCTGAGGATTTTCTTAAGAATTAGCTGAAACAGGGGGGTTAATGTCAAAAGAGAGGTGAAAAAAGTGGTGTGGGGTATGTGGTAAATGCCTGAAAGTAGCTATAATGCGCCCCGCCTCCATGTAGCAATGCAGGCGCGGAAGATCGTCATCTCCGGTGAGGTGGCTGGACTTCAAATCCAGTTGGGGGCGCCAGCGTTCCCGGGCAGGTTCGACTCCTGTGATCTTCCGCCAAAATTCTATGATTTCTCTCCAAAGACTAAACAAAACATCTCCGTTATCTATCTCTCGCATATTTTACTTAAAAATGCTAAATTTATTAAAATTAAATATTGGGGATAATAGCATGAGTTCTGGAGATATAGTCGCGTATATTGGTGCCGCAGCCTGGCTACCTCAAATAATTAATTTATTTTATAAATACATAACCAAACCAAAGTTGAAGTTTTACTATAACAATACCCTAGAGATAAGCTATACTTCTTTTGGTCCTATTTTTAATTTAAGGATGAATCTCCTTTCTAATAAAAAACCATTATTAATCGAGGATCTTTCAATTGAAATAAAACATATGGATGGTGATATTCATAGTTTGAAATGGGTCGGGATTACTGAAATCCAAAACGAAATTAGTGATGACAGTGGTAATAAACAATATATCACAAAAGATTATCCTGCGATTGCAATAAATCTTTTCCAAGATCTATTGACAGAAAAATTTATAAAATTTCAAGAACCTAAATTTCATGAACAAGATTCATTACTACAAAACGAATTACTTTCGCATATAAACTATCTTAAAAGTAAATCATCAGTAGACTTTATAAAAAACTGAAAGAATCTCAACAATATCATAATCTGATTACCTCACGAGAAAACTTTATTTGGTGGAAAGCGGGTGAATACTCTGTAACTATAAAAGCAAAATCCTCCGATAACTTCATATTAGAAAATAATACATTCACATTTAAACTAAGCCAAACAGATATTGATTTATTGAAATTCAACATCCCTTGTATCTCGACATTTATTGACTGCCAAATAACTCAATCTGA
Source organism: Enterobacter cloacae complex sp. IR5441 (assembly GCF_049238215.1). NCBI lineage: Bacteria > Pseudomonadati > Pseudomonadota > Gammaproteobacteria > Enterobacterales > Enterobacteriaceae > Enterobacter > Enterobacter cloacae complex sp. IR5441. The sequence continues at coordinate 31,524 of NZ_JBMKIA010000027.1, read as the reverse complement.
TGACATTAGGAATATAAAATGGAATTGGGTTAATCCAAAAGTTATAAGATGATTTAAAAAAGAGGTACAGTATAAATTTCTGTGCCTCTCATTTAGTTTCATTCAAGTAATTTTTATTATTGATTTTTTTTAGCTCTTCTCTACCAAGGTTTTTCAACCAATTCCCCAAACTCATCCCCGCCTCCTTCGCCGCAGCCTCAAACTGCGCCTTCAACTCCGGCGTAATGCGAATCTGAAAAGTCGGTGCCTTTCCGGATTTTGACTGATTAGGGTCACGTTTGGCTGTTGACATGTACGTACCTACAAGAGCAAGATATCATCATTCAGGTACGTACCTTAACACACGTGTACCTGAGATTGAAACGCCCTCGCCAGGTACTCGCAATACCGGACGAGAGCTAACCTCACCAACTATCAAGGAGTTGATTATGGCTGATTCGCATTCTACCCCAGACACCGACCAATCCGGAACCGAGCGTTCGTTAATTGTGGGATACCGCCCGAATGTTTACGACAAATCTACGCCAAAAATCATCCTTTCCGGCAAGTGGCTGCGCGCGGCGGGGTTTGATACCGGGCAGCAGGTCACGGTAAAGGTCATGAAAGGATGCATCGTTCTGGTGGCGTATAACGAGCAGGAGCAGCGTTTGCAGGACGATTATAAACGGACGAAAGCAAAGCTTATTGAGATAGAGGACGCGCTTGCAGCGATCCAAATTCCACATGCTGGAAAGCGCCTCGCAAAATCAAATACAAACCACCTGGCTTAGCGGCTGTTTCTGGCATACTACGAGCTTACAGGCATCAACCTTATGAAGCGGAGGCAGCATGACATATGAGGAATTAATAAATTCTCCAGCCGGTGAGTTTGTCATGTTTGCCAGCAAGGATGGAAAAGTTCGCATTGAATGCCGCTTCGAAAGCGATACGTTGTGGCTCTCACAGGCCACGATCTGTGAGTTATACGGCAAAGCCAAAGCTACGATCAGCGGGCATATCAAGAATATTTTTGATGAGGGTGAACTGGTCGAAAATTCAGTTGTTCGGTTTTACCGAACAACTGCCAGCGATGGTAAAGTATATAACGTTCAATACTTTAGCCTGCCCGTCATTCTCGCCATCGGCTATCGCGTCCGATCCACGCGAGGTACGCAGTTCCGCCAGTGGGCCACCCAAACGCTCCAGGAATACCTGGTTAAAGGCTTCGTTATGGACGACGAGCGCCTGAAAAATCCGCCTGTGGGATCTTCCGCCGTCCCTGACTATTTCGATGAAATGCTGGAACGCATTCGCGATATACGTGCCAGCGAACGCCGGGTCTATCTTCGCGTGAGGGAGATTTTCGCATTAGCTGCTGACTATCAGCCGTCGCTCAAAGAAACCACGCAATTCTTTCAGACCATCCAGAATAAACTGCATTTTGCCTGCACTGGGCACACCGCTGCTGAGTTGATTCACCAACGTGCGGACGCCACTCAACCGCATATGGGGCTGACCAGCTATAAAGGCGAAGAAGTCCGTAAAAGCGATGTCACCACCGCAAAAAATTATCTGTCTCAGGATGAGGTGAGCGAGCTTAATCGCGTCGTTAATATGTGGCTCGATTTTGCCGAAGATCAGGCCAAACGCCGCAAGCAGGTATTTTTACGAGACTGGCAAACCAAGCTCGATCAGTTTCTGCAATTTAATGACCGGGACGTTTTAGAAGGAGCAGGCAAAATCAGCAAGAAAACGGCTGATGAAAAGGCGTGCTCAGAATACCTCGAGTTTGAAAAAAAGCAGCGCCTGCTGAAAGAAGCCGAAGGTAAGAAAGATATCGCCAGCTTATTAAAATGGGATAAGCAGGCTAAGCGCTAATCCCGGCATAGGTTCATTATTCAATGATATTCATCATTTCAATATTTGATGCTTTTTTAGTGACTATTATTCTTGCGATGGAAGAATAGTCATAAATCAACCTTATAAATTTTTAAACGTCAATTGATACCATCCATATCTCGCAACTACAACTTTCTATTAAACCAACCAAAATTCTTTAACATTCCTGTTTTGAAATGAAAGTCACAATTTAAATCCATTATGAAGAGTAGTTTCCCTCAGTCTATAAAAGGAGATTGAGATGGCTATACCTGTTTACTTATGGCTCGAGGATGATTCAGGCCGGAGGATTAATGGATCTGTCGATATAAAAGATCGCGAAGGTTCAATAGAAGTGATTGAATTTATGCATTCTATAGAACAACCTATAGATAAATTCTCCGGTAAAATCACTGCAAAACGCATTTGTAGTACCTATGCATTCATGAAAGAGATTGATTCATCATCCTCTTATCTATACAAAGCCTTATGCACTGGGCAAACACTTAAAAAAGCAGAGTTCATATTTTACAGAATCAACTATAACGGACTTGAAGAGGCTTACTTTAAGACAACTTTAGAAAATGCAAGAGTAGTTCAAATTGAACCACTCATGTTTGACATTAAACTACCGCGAAACGAACGCTATACACATTGTGAATATGTAGATCTAACATATGAAAAAATAACATGGCATTACATAGATGGAAACATCATTCATTCTGATACCTGGAAGGAACGCGCTTAAGGAGAAAGTATGTCCTGGGAATATGATGTAAAAGAGCACAAATTTTATCTAGATGGTGTCTACCAATTTGATGCAGATTACGCAGGTGCTAGTGGTTACAAAAACGATCCGTCACAAGAATGTGTAAAAAACAGCGGACCGCTGCCACGAGGTACCTACACTATTGGGTCCCCTCATAATTCAGCCCACACCGGGAAATATACTCTCAGCCTCACGCCCTACTCGACAAATGAGATGTGTGGTAGAGACTCATTTAAAATACATGGTAAAAGCAGTTTGCACCCTGACGACTCTTCAGAGGGCTGCATCATTGCTCCTCTGAGTGCCAGAAGGAGTATCTGGAAAAGCAACGATACGGTATTGATAGTCAAATGAAGCGTTTATTTTGTTCATTGCCATTACTCGTTGCAGTCAGTTCGCATGTCTCAGCAACGGAAATGACCGGCTTCGCGACCGAGTATTACGATGAAGACGGATCATTGACGGAAATTTCTACAACAGTGCCCCTTTCACCGACCATCGCTATAGGCAAGCAAGCCGTACGAATGGAGGTTACTCACCTGTCAGATATCACCAGCACACCAGTTAACAAAGACAGCTCAGCACGCTGGGTCTGCCTTCATGACGACGATGGCACGAATTACTGGTTCATTTCTGATAACGAAATGGGTGCAGGATTGTTAACTGCGCTAGTTATTGCCAAAGATGGCATCCATAAAGAGTGTGCTAAAACAACGGAACCTGTCAGCGTCTCAGTCGCGAATGTTCCATTGTTGAATGCTACTCACAGGAATCTAATTGAAATGTTCGGCAAGAAAGGGATCGCCAAAAAGAAAGCGATACTTTTTTATCAGGAGACGCCAGTACAGAATGGATTCATCCAGAGTAATACGGTCTCGTATTACTTCGATGGCGAAAAAGTGCGTGGTGTAATCATCGGGCAAATTACCAGTAACTAGCTTGCAGACGCCCTCTCCAGAGGGAGAGGGCGTTAAGCCTGTCCACTCAACCGCATATGCAACAATGGAAACGGATTCCCCTGCCCGTCCAGCTCCGAGCGCCCGACCTGCTCAAACCCCATATGACGATAAAACGCCACCCCCTGCGGATTCTGCTCGTTCACATCCACTTCATTTACGCCGAATTCTGCAATGGCATATTGCAGCAGCATTTTCCCGATACCCTTCCCCCGGCTCGCATCATCCACAAACAGCATTTCAATGCGATTTTTATCCACGCCCAAAAAGCCGTGAATAATACCCACGTCATCCCGGGCAATCACAACCCTGAGATTAGGCAAATATGCGTTGAGCAATAACGGACGCAGCGCCGCGATATCGCTTTCCTGCAAAAAGCGGTGCGTGGCGCGAACGGACGACTCCCAGACTGCGACGAGGCGTTCAAATTGTGAAGGGTGTGCGGCTTCTATTTTCATGGTGATATTCCGGTTGAGTAAAGTTTCAGGGCAGCAATGTAATGATATTCAGCTCTGCGACGTACGCCACACGCCAGGCGTACAACCATACTCCGTCTGAAAATGACGAATAAAGTGCGCGCAGTCGCTGAACCCCATCCGCTGCGCAATATCCGTCACGCTTTGCTGTGAGTTCTTCAGCAGCCAGCAAGCATAGCGCAGTCTGGCGCTGCGGATAAATTCGCGGGCCGTTTTGCCGAATTCTGCGTGGAACAGTCGGTTGAGCTGGCGTTCACTCAATGCCACTTCTCGCGCAAGCCCGGCGGTGGTGAGCGGCCGGGTCAGGAACTGTTCTATCAGCATGACGGCGCGGCGCAACCGCGAGTCAGGGATAAGCGCAAAATTCGCCGGACGCGGGGTGGCAATTTCATGCGGAACGAGCGACAAACGCTGACAGGTGGTGCTGGCGATATCATCCCCGGCATGGGCGCGGATAAGCTCAGTTGCCAGCGTCAGGGTGGAAATACCGCCCGGGCAGGTCAGCACATCGCCATCGTCGATGAAATCATACCCTTGCTCAGCATAAACCAGCGGGAAAGCCTGCCGAAATGCATCAAGGTGGAAAGGATGGATGGACGCTCGTCGTTCATTCAGCAATCCTTCCTGTGCGAGGACAAAACTGCCGGTGCCAATGCCAATGAGCGGAACCCCGGCATGGTGGGCATGTGCCAGATACGCTTTATCCCCCTGATACCCTAAGTCCAGATACTGCAATTCACCGCCGATAACAGCAAGGTAGTTAAAACTGTCCGGCGGCGCATGGGGAGAATCCGGTCTCATGATAATCCCCGCATTGCTGATAATCGGGATATCAGGAAATTCACTTATCAGGCTGATTTTAAATGCTAATTTATCCTGAGCTTTCGCTGCATAACGCAGCGCCTCCAGCAACCCGGAGACGGCCAGGAGTGAATAACGGGGCCATAATATCAACCCAATATGCAGACACTTTTCCGGTACTGATTTCCCCCCATCGGAGGAGTCAAATACACTTTTCATTTACTTGCCAAATTTAAAATTAATTACATTATCGCAACATGATCTGTCGCACTTTTTATTTCTAAGGTAATCCTGATATTTTAAATCAAGCATAAATGAGACGGGAGGAAAATATAATGTTTTTCTCGTTTATATCATTCTTTTTTTGAGCCACGACACACATATGTCGGTAATGTTCCTAAGGTAAAGATATAGTTACCATTATGTTGTTCATTGATCCGCATATAAATACTCTTGCCCGGATAGACAAAGAATTGCGGTTCATATTTTTCCAGCCAGCTGTCGTCGACATTATCGTCCGGGAACGTCATATTTTTTTCTGACGTCAGCAAATAGAGATGATCCTGTCTATCCACCCGAAAGGAAATTTTCCTGTCGATGGTTTTACCCGGATCGCTCTTTGCCCGGCCATTCATGCTCAGGGTGCCGAATTTCCCGTCGAAGGTGTAATTCAGCCAGACCGTCAGCGTCTCATCCGGATGGTGCTGGACCAGATTAGCCTGGCATGAAAAAGGCTGAACGTAAGTTCGGTGCCACAGGTAATAGCCCGTCAGCACGCCTGCCGTGACGAGGCCCGTCACGTTGATATACAGCATCTGCCGAAAACGAGTCATGCTAGCTATCCTTCAGGAAATAATCAGATATACAGCGGTTCGGTTCTTTCATTGGCCGGTCGCAGCGAATAACCGACGCACGAGGAAGCAGAGCGTACCAGCTGATGTAAACCCAGGGATATTGCACGCATTCAGCCTTGAATTGTTCCACATAGGTCAGCGCTGAAGCGCGTTCAGCGTGAGTCTGAATGTCGTTCGCAAGATAAACGCGACAGGCTCCGACGGATGCCGCAAAACGGTAATCCTCAACAAAACGGTTTTCTGTGGCGTTCATATATCCCGTCACGCCTGCCCCGGCCAGGACGATCAATAGCCCCATGACGACAGCCAGCCAGCGCGTGGGCTTCCTGGCAACGGGCGTTGCTGGCTCGGAGGATGCAGAGACCTCCTCGATCGCTGGCGCCTCCCCACATTGTTCCTCTGCGGGTTGAGGCGCGACGGGTGAAGACTCTCTGACGGTTATTTGCGTGTCGCTTGCCAGCGTCAACCCAATCCGCGGAATGGTAACGATAGGGTCAGTTTCAAAACCAATCTTTTTGAGCCCTTTGCGCAGGATGGAGATGTTCTGGTAATAGGTATTGGAGGAGACAAGCATGCCGCGGCTTTGCCAGACAATATCAAGGAACTCTTGCTGAGTGACAATCGACCCCGCTCTGTCGATTAATAACAACAGGCATCGGCCTGCTGGCGAATTTAACACAACCACACGGTCAGGATTGTTGATATCACGTAACGTGCTGGCCGCAGGATGAAATTCGACGATATTATTTATAATGTAATGCTTATGCATAGGGGCAGTATGAATTCTCCGGTTAACAGATGTTGAACCTGGGTCACCGCATGTATGGGATGACATTCACGTCGGGATTAATGTGACTGATTAACGTCATGCTGTATATCTTCGCCATTGGCGAAAAATCTTAATTTATATTTCATCCCTTAAGCTTCACTGAACCTGCATAAGAACTCAACCCTTGTAGAATGCGGCTTGCAGAGCCGCTTCATCCGCGATCATCCTCATTATGATGTTTTGTGAAGTGAATTTCCGCTCCACAGAAGTATCTGACTACCGGCAGCATCTCATTTATCAGGGCCTCATCTTTTGGCGCACTTCTCGCCTCTTGACATTGACAAATATCTACATAAAAAAACATTGTACGCCACGGACATGCGTGTCTGAAATATTCAGCACCCTTAAGCCTTAAGCTTTCTCAACCTGACCAATATCAATAACTTACATGGTTTTTGTATGCTTTTAAGCCACCTTTCTATCAGTTTTTATCGATGATAACATTCGTAAATTGTTATTCCCCGTCAGCAACTTCACACCCGCACTGACACCAGACGACAAACTCCTTACAAAACATTTATCAAAGCTAAATTTTCATTAAAAATAGCGGCTATCATAATTTACAGAAAGCGAAGCGGAATAAGACCAATCAGAGGGAAGCGTCGTAACCGGTCTCGATCTTAGTAATTAATACAATTTTAGATTAATTCAGATTACCTCTTTATTGGCCGACGTATAGTAGGCCTACAGTATGCAATACGTCATTGCTTCGAGAATACTGGCGATAACCTTATAAATAATTCGCCTGATTACTATTATAAATCGAGGAATAACATGACGAACAATAGCCAAATAACACAGCATATAACTGTTGCACTGATGGGCGGCGATCATTATGCAAGAAACGGCATTAAAACGTTATTAAGCAGCATCCGCGACGACCTTCACATCATTATCATCGAAGGAGGTTATCAGGAACTGGATAAGGCGCTGTCGTCGATTCGTATCGATATCTTATTTATATCCGGCGCAGAGAAATACCATACAGGGTATGACTCACTGAAATATTTAAAAAAAATCAAAGTCACGCAGCCTGAAGTGATTATCTGCCTGTACTCAACCTCTGCCCATTCCCTGTTATGGGTCCGGGAAGATATTGATGCCTATATCTCGCTACAGAACACGGTTTATCAGTGGCGGATAAAGCTAGCAAAAATGGTCGATAGCCATTATCGGCCCCAAAAGCAGCCAGCGGCGTTATCGCTGACGCCTGGAGAAAGGAGGGTATTAAAGGAACTCAGGAACGGACTGGATATACGTTACATCGCAGAACTGGAGAAACTTTCTTATCGCCGCGTGAGCGCCTTAAAAAGCTCAGCGATAAGGAAACTCGGGCTCAGGAATAAGACAGATTTGCTGGTCTTTTTAACCAGTTAGACCTGCCGCTTTCAGAGCAAATCTCGTAATAAAAAAATCAAGGAACTATGAAATGAAAGCACGCCTTACTTGCCATTCTCTGCTGGCATTAAGCATTGCCGCCCTGCTGCCAGCGGGCGCAGCACTGGCCGCCACCACCAGCGGCGGCACGGTTAACTTCAGCGGTAAAGTGGTGACCTCCGCCTGTGCCATCAGCGCCGGTAGCGCCAATATCGACGTCGACATGGGTGAAGTGCGTACCGCCACGCTGGCTGCCGCAGGCAGTGAAGCCAGTACCGCAAAGGCCTTCTCCATCACCCTGGAAGATTGCGAAATCGCCGATACCTCGGCGTCCACGGAAGATAACCCTATTGCCGCAACGACCGTGGCTATCACCTTCACCGGTACACCGGACAGTACCGATGTGAATAGCCTGGCCGCGGGAGTAAACGGCGGCGCGGGCTCGGCGCAGCATGTCGCTATCCGTCTTTATGACGAACAGGGCAACGTCGTCAGGCTGGGTGAGCCGGCAGCAGCGATCCCCCTGCGTGCGGGGGCGAACATCCTGAACTTCAGCGCGAAATATTACTCCCCACTGGGCAACGCCACGGCGGGTGATGCCAGCGCGGTCGCCACCTACACCGTGACCTATTCGTAATCTTCAGGCCCGGTCTGCTGGCCGGGTCTGACTCAGCTTTCAGGAGACGCACTATGCGCGTAAACACATGGATTTGTCTGGCTGGCACGTTATGTTCATCCGCCGTGTACGCAGGCGGCGTGGGGTTAGGCGCAACGCGGCTGATCTACACCGGCGCGGCTACGCAGACGATGATGCAGGTAAGAAATACCCACCCTGATGCCACGTTTCTGATCCAGTCCTGGATGGAAGACGAGAAAGGGAGCCGTACCAACGACTTCGTCATCACGCCGCCGCTGTACGTCATGAAGCCCGCCAGCGAAAGCGCGGTGAAAATCATGTTCAGCGGCGACGCCCTGCCAGCCGATCGCGAGACGCTGTACTGGATGACGGTCAAAGCTATCCCACAGCAGGTTAAAAACGGTTCCGGCAATTCGCTGCAATTCGCCTCTGCCAACCGCATCAAGGTCTTTTATCGCCCGGAGCGGCTCAGGGAAGGTGCAGGGGAGGCATGGAAAAACCTTGCCGGCGCCTACCGCGCGGGCAAGGTCACGCTGACCAACCCAACGCCGTATTACCTCACCACCATTAACGTGAAAATTGATGGCAGGCCGGTGTCGCCCGTCATGGTGCCGCCGAAATCCAGCGTGACGCTGGCAGACACCTTCAGCCATGCGAGCAGCTTAAGCTACCAGACGATTAACGATTATGGCGCCTGGACGCCCGTTACCCGCACGTCATTGTCCCAATAATAAAAACAGTAAGGCGTGACCACATGAAAATTAAAATCCTGTGCGCCACGGCGATCGCCCTGGTGATTCGGCAAGCCGTGGCTGCCGAAAGCGAGCTGCAATTTAATCCTGCGTTTCTCAACGGCGAGCGCGCCAACAGCGCCGATCTCGCCTGGGTCAACGCCGGGAGCGCGTTGCCGCCGGGCGAGTACAATCTTAACGTGTATATCAACACCCAGTTCGCGTTCACAGGTAACGTCACGTTTCGCGTCGCTGAAAACACCGCCGGTGAAGCCCTGCCTTGCCTTACGCCTGCGCAATTCGCCGCACTTGGCATCGACAGCCGTCAGGCTAAAGGGGGTGAGCTGCCGCCTGCGCAGCGCTGCATTTTTTTAACCCGGTCATTCGCCGATACCCGGTTTGATTTTGACCAGAGGACGCTTACCCTCAACTTCACCGTACCGCAAAGCGCGATGCGCGCTCTGCCGCGCGGGTACGTCAGCCCGGAGAGCTGGGAGTCCGGCATCCCTGCCGCGTGGCTGAACTATGTGGTCAATGGCGCGAATAATGACTACCGGGGCGAGACGCGCACGCGGGAACAACAGCTGTTTGTGAGCCTCAACAGCGGCGCCAACCTGGGCGCATGGCGGCTGCGTGATTTCACCACGTGGACCAAAGAGAGTAACGAGCTCACCCACGTCCAGACCTGGCTACAGCGGGATATCCGCGCCCTGCGTGCCCAGGTTTATGCCGGTGAAACGTTCACCTCATCGCAGGTGTTTGACGCCGTTGGCCTGCGTGGGGTTGCCCTGAAGACCGATGACAATATGTTGCCCGCCAGCCTGAGCGGTTACGCGCCCGAAGTGCGCGGCATCGCGCGCGGCAATGCCACGGTGACGGTTCGCCAGAACGGTAACGTCATCTATCAAACCTCCGTTCCGCCGGGGGCGTTTGTGCTGAAAGATCTCTATCCGACCTCTTCCGGCGGCGATCTCGCGGTCACCATTCAGGAGAGCGACGGTAGCCAGACGCAATACACCCTGCCCTTTGCCAGCGTGCCGAATCTGGTGCGTAACGGTCAGGTCAAATATGCTCTGGGGGCGGGGAAATACCGCCCTGCGGGCAATCAGATCTCGCCCTCCTTCGCGCAGGGCGAGCTGTTCCTGGGCTGGCGATACGGCCTCACGTTTTATGGCGGGGCGCAGTTTTCCGATCGCTACAACGGCCTGGCCTTCGGTATCGGGCAGAATCTCGGCCGCTTTGGCGCCTACTCCCTCGACCTCACCCATGCCCGCAGCCAGCTGGCTGATAACCAGCACTACACCGGTGATTCGGTGCGCCTGCGGTACAGCAAGCTGCTGAACGATATCGGTACGCGGGTCAATTTCTTCTCGCTGCGTTACTCAACGGCAGGGTTTTATACCCTCAGCGATACCACTTACAAAGGCATGGCGGGCGGAGCGCCAAAACAGACCGTGGAAGACGATGGCACCGTCACCACTCACTACGACACGGTTTACAACCTGCATATGTCGCGTAAGGCAAAAAATCAGCTGCTGTTGTCGCAGCCGATGGGCGAATACGGCGCGCTGTCGCTGTCCTGGGATCAACAAACCTACTGGAATACGTCAAAAACCACGCAAAGTTTGCAGTTCGCGTGGAACGCGACGTTTCGTAACCTGTCGCTTGGCATCAGCGCCCAGCGTAGCTCTGGCCTGTACGACAACAAGAAAGACAATATCCTCGCGTTGTCCCTGTCGGTGCCGCTGGGTAACCCGGCGCTGTCGACCCGTCTCCGTTTTACCGCTACCCATGCGGATCCCGCTGGCACCACCGCCAGTACCGGTGTCAGTGGTTATCTGCCGGGGCAGGAGAATCTTTTCTATAGCGTCAACCAGCGCTACAGCGCGCAGCAGCACTACGGCGGCGATGCCGCGCTGCAATACGAGGGCGCGTGGGGAGACTATAACCTGGGCTACAGCTACGCCGGTGACTCCCGCAACCTCAGTTACGGGATGAGCGGCGGTGCGGTGCTGCATGAGGATGGTCTGACGCTGAGCCAGCCGCTCGGGAACACCAATATTCTGGTGAAAGCCCCGGGCGCCAGTCATGTCGCCGTGCTCAACCACAAGGGCATCAAAACCGACAGCCGGGGCTATGCGGTGATCCCGTACGCCACGCCGTATCGCGTTAATCAGGTTGCGCTGGATGTCACCACCGTGGGCAATGACGTGGAACTTGAGAACGCCATCGCCAATAAAATCCCCACCGACGGGGCACTGGTTCGCGCCACCCTCACCACGCGTCAGGGGGCAAAAGCGATGTTTATCGTACGTCACGCTAAAGACGTGCTCCCCTTCGGTACGCTGGTCTCGTCAGAGGATGACAAAGCCAGCGGTATCGTCGGCGACGGCGGCAGCGTGTATCTGACCGGCCTGTCAGCGGAGGGAACATTGCATGCCGTATGGGGGCGCAACAGCGCCCAGCGCTGCACGATCCGCTATGCGCTGAACCCGCAGAATTATCACGCCCGCACCGGGCTTTATTCCCAGGAGGTCATATGTCAGTAACCATCCGGTTCCTCCCCCTGATCCTGCTGATGTTCATCACCGTTCCCGCGCGCGGCTATGACGTGCTGGTTTCCGTGACCGGCAACGTGATCGGCAATACCTGCATTGTCTCGGAAGATTCGAAGGAGCAAAACGTGCCGCTGGGCACCCTCGGCGTGAAGCAATTTAGCGAGGCGGGCGCGGTCAGCAATATCAAAACGCCCTTCACGCTCACCCTTGAAGCATGCGGCCCCACCTTTGCTGGCGTGAAAATCCGCTTCAGCGGTACGCCGGATGACGAGAACCCGCAGCTTCTCAAAGTCGCTGACGGCGGCGCGACCGGCGTGGCGGTGCAGATTCTGGATAAAGACAGCGTACTTATCCCGCTGGACACCCAAACCGCTGCTTACGGCGCGGCGGGGGATGACAGCGTAAAAATGACCTTCTATGCGCGACTGGCCGCCACGGGTGCGCCGGTCAATGCCGGAGACGTTTCGGCAGTGGCGACCTGGACGACGGAGTATCAATAATGCGTTTACTGTTTTTAGCCCTGTTTTTCATGTCCTCTCAGGCGCTTGCCCTCTCCTGGACATCGGATATCACCCTTTCGCCAACGCCCATGTCGTGGTCCGGCCCGGCAGACTCCATCGTGCCTGGAAAGACGATCGGCTCTGAATGGAGCGCCTCTGCGAGCGTCTCGGAAGTGTTCTGGTGCGGCCTGGTATTTACCTGCTCCAAAGGGACGCTGGAGCCGAGCAGCAGTATAACCGCCACCGGCATCACGGTTATTCTTGATGGCGCAAATTACATGGTATTTGAAACGGGCGTGCCCGGCATCGGCTTCATTCTTGGGCTTAAAGATTATAACGGCACCACCTATGTCCCGATGCAGACGGGCATTACGCAGAGCTATCCGGCCGATGGGACTAACGGTTACGCCACCGCACTGGGCTGGTCGGCAAAAGTGACGTTTATCAAGACCGGCGTTCCGCTGAAATCCGGCGTATACCAGACCCCGACCATTAACGCGGCGATCCTGACGGCCTATAACAACGAAGTGAAAACCGCGCAGGTGATCATCAACCCCACCACCATCACGGTGACGGCAAGCGGCTGCACGGTAGGCACGAAAAGCGCCAACGTCGACCTGGGCACCATTGATATTCACACGCTGCCCAGCGTAGGCAGCACCTCGCCGTCGGGGGAGTTTAACGTCAGCCTGACCTGCGATGAGAACGTGGCGGTTAACGCAGTGATGACCGATCAGACCACACCGTCAAATACCTCGTCGGTCGTGACGCTGACCGGGGACTCCACGGCCTCCGGCATTGGCGTACAGTTTTTCTATAACGGTACCGGGCCGCTGATGATGGGGCCGGACAGCTCGTCCGCAGGTACGACGGGACAGTTTTTCATCCAGACCACCAGCTCGGCACAAACGCTGTCCCTGCCGTTCCAGGCGCAGTACATCCGAACCGGTGAACTGGTCCCCGGCTCGGCCAACGCCCTGGCAAGCATCACCTTTTCGTATCAGTAGGTTAGTGCTTCACCCACACCAGCTGATCGACCCGGAAGCCCAGCTCGCGTGCGGTGTTCAGGTAGTCCTGTTTTACCGCATCCGGAATGGTCGGGGTGCGCGATAAAATCCACAGATAGTCGCGGTTCGGGCCGCTGACCAGCGCGTACTGGTACTTATCATCCAGCTTGATCACGTTATAGCCGCCGTAGAACGGGCCGAAGAACGATACCTTCAGCGCAGCCGTGGTCGGTTCGCCGGTAAAGTACGCCTTTCCTTCGCTCTCATTCCATTTTTTCTTCACCGGATCGTAGCCGCGGTTCAGTACGCTGATACCGCCATCGCTGCGCTTGCCGTACGTCGCGGTGACCTGTTCCAGACCGCGCTCGAAGCGATTTTCCAGTCGGGCGACTTCATACCATTTGCCGAGATAGCGGCTGGCATCAAAGCCGGTAATGGGCTGCACGCCTTTCGGCGGCGTGGGAGATTTACAGGCAACCAGCGTCAGCGCAATGGCGACACCGGTAACGACAGGCCATAGCCTCATGAGAACTCCTTTCATTTACGCGGTTGGACGTTAAGTGTAGCGCACCCGTGCGGCGCTTCATCCCGTCGGGGAATATTCGTAGTATATTGAGACAACTCCTTCTCTTCGGATGCAGACATGGCTTACTCCATCGGCGAATTCGCCAGACTCAGCGGCATCACCGCCACCACGCTGCGGGCGTGGCAGCGACGCTATGGCTTGCTCAAACCCGAGCGTACGGACGGCGGTCACCGCCTGTACAGCGATGAGGACGTTCAGCAGGCGCTGAAAATCCTCGACTGGGTAAAAAAAGGCGTACCCATCGGTCAGGTAAAATCACTGCTGGAACGCCCTGCGCCGCGCCGCGCCAATAACTGGCAAACCCTGCAACAGGCCATGCTGCAAAAGTTGCAGGAGGGGAAAATTGAGTCCCTGCGTCAGATGATTTACGACGCCGGACGCGAATACCCAAGGCCAGAGCTGGTCACTAACGTGCTGCGTCCGTTGCGCAGCCAGATATCGGCCAACGTCGCCGCCGCCATGACGCTGCGTGAGATCCTCGACGGCATCCTCATCGCCTATACCTCGTTTTGCCTTGAGGGCGATAAAAAAGCGCCGGGCGATAACATCCTCATCAGCGGCTGGCATCTGAACGACCCCTGTGAGATCTGGCTTGAAGCTCTGACGCGCACCGGCCAGGGCCACCGCATCGACATACTGCCGGTTCCCCCTGCCGCGCTGGCCCCGGAAATTTTCCCGGACCGCAAATGGCTGCTGGTCACCAGCGGTAAACTTACCGCCGCGCGGAAAAAGCAGGTTGCGCAGTGGCAGCAGCAGGTTTCCCTTGAGGTGATTATCCTCTGATTATTTTCTGCTGAGGCAATCTTCACGAAAAGTTGAATATTTTTTCGCACAGCGAGTGCTAACGTTTTCCTGTCACCGACAACTCAACAGGAAAACACGATGAAAAAGACACTCCCTCTGATGATGCTGGCTACAATGGCTTTCGCGCCTGCCGCGTTCAGCGCCCCGGCAGGCACCCTGAGCGTTCACGTTCTGGACCAGCAAACCGGTATGCCGCCAGCGGATGTGGCCGTCACGCTGGAGAAGCAGGAGCAGGACAAGTGGACCCCGATTGCCAGCGGTAAAACCGACCACGACGGGCGCATCAAATCGCTCTATCCGCAGGATCAGGATATGGCGCCTGGCGTGTATAAAGTGACCTTCAAAACCGCCGATTACTTCCACGGTAAAAAGCTGGACTCCTTCTTCCCGGAAGTGCCGGTGCTGTTCACCGTCACCCGCACCAATGAAAAACTGCACATCCCGCTTCTGCTCAGCCAGTACGGTTACTCAACCTACAAGGGCAGCTGATTGCTCTTGATTTTAAAGACGATTTAAAAATAATCCCGCCAATACTTGGACAAATACGCATTGTTGTGTAACTTTTAGGTATGAGATCGGGAGGTGCACACCATGACAACAAAACCTGTGCTGGGTATTAGCGGATGTTTGACCGGTTCCGCCGTTCGCTTTGACGGCGGGCATAAGCGTATGGGCTTTGTGATGGATGAGCTGGCGCAGTGGGTCGCTTTCCGTCCGGTATGCCCTGAAATGGCTATCGGCCTGCCCACGCCTCGTCCGGCGCTGCGTCTGGTGATGACCACCGGCGGCGAGACAGAAATGCGGTTCAGCAAAGCGCCGCACGATGACGTCACGCAGAAGATGGCCGCATTTACGGCAGATTATCTGCCGAAAATCGGCGATCTGGCGGGTTTTATCGTCTGTGCAAAATCCCCCAGCTGCGGCATGGAGCGCGTGCGGCTGTACGACGAAAACGGCAACCGGGGCCGCAAGGAGGGTGTCGGGCTGTTCACCGCCGCCCTCCTTGAAACTTTCCCCTGGCTGCCCGTCGAAGAAGACGGTCGCCTGCACGATCCGGTACTACGGGAAAACTTTGTTGAGCGCGTTTTCGCTCTCCACGAACTGAACGTAATGCGTAAAAATGGCCTGACGCGCCGTGCCCTGCTGGACTTTCACAGCCGCTATAAGCTTCAGCTTCTGGCGCACCATCAGGCAGGCTACCGTGAAATTGGCCCGTTCGTGGCATCACTGCACGAGTGGGACGATTTGGACGCGTTTTTCGTGGCCTATCGCGACAAGCTGATGACCATCCTGAAAAAACCCGCTTCGCGGAAGAATCACACTAACGTGCTGATGCACATTCAGGGCTATTTCCGTAACCAGCTGAACAGCCGCCAGCGTGGAGAACTGCGGGATGTGATCCTGCATTACCGGGACGGGCTGCTGCCGATCCTCGCGCCGCTGACGCTGCTGAAGCATTATCTGGCTGAATACCCTGACCGGTATCTGATGACGCAAAACTACTTTGATCCCTATCCTGATGATTTGGGTCTGCGTCTGGCCGTTACCTGATAAGAAAGAAGCGAAGGCCCTGTTGACCCACAGAGGCCCAAAGCAGTACCCCGTTTAGACGACACCCTCACTGTCGTCTTTTTTTTGCGCTCAGCGTAAAATACTGTAATTCTGTACAGGTTAAGCGTGCATAGCGGAGTACCCCGATGATCAAAAATTTGCATATTCAGAACTACCGCTCAATTCGCGATATGTCGCTTGAGCTGGAACAGCTCAATATCGTGTTCGGCCCCAACGGCACCGGAAAATCTAATATTTATAAAGCGATTTACCTGATGCACAGCGCGGCGCAGGGGCAATTCTCCCAGGCGCTGGCGAACGAGGGGGGAATTTTGAAAGTGTTCTGGGCGGGAAAAACCCGCAGCGACCAGCTGCGACGCATGAACCTGGCGGTGGAAACGGAAACCTATGAATATGAGCTTCAGGTCGGGTTCGTGGAAAAGCTGCCCTACCCCTCACAGTTTCAGCTCGATCCGGTGATCAAGGAGGAATCTATCTGGCTCGGCGGACAGCACCGTCGCCCGTCGTCACAGCTGATGAAGCGTAAGAATCAGGCGGTATTCCTGAACAACGTGCATCACGAAAAAGTGACCCACAGCGGCACGCTGTATGAGAACGAGTCGGTGTTCGGTCAGCTCGGTGAACCGCACCTCTACCCCGAAGTGTCGCAGATGCGCGAGTCCCTGCGTAACTGGCGATTTTATCACGAGTTTTCCGTCTCATCCGGCTCGGCGATCCGTGCCCCGCAGGTGGGCTTTCGTTCCCCGGTGCTGGCCAGCGACGGCGCGAACCTGACCGCCGCGTTTCAGACCATTGTCGAAATTGGCGACGAGCTGCTGCTGATGCGCATTCTCGACCAGGCCTTCCCCGGCTGCGTGTTTTACAGCGACAACACCGGCGGGCGCTTCCGCATGATGATGCAGCGCGAGGGGCTGAGCAGACCGCTGGAACCGGCAGAGTTCTCCGACGGCACGCTGCGTTTTTTGTGCCTGGCGGTGGCGCTGTTAAGCCCGCGCCCTCCCGCATTCATCGCCCTCAACGAACCGGAAAACAGCCTGCATCCGCAGATGCTGCCCGCCCTGGCAAGCCTCATTGCCGAGGCCAGCCGCTATTCGCAGATCTGGCTCACCAGCCATTCGCCGGAGCTGGCGCATTTGATTGAGAAGCACCGATCGTTTTCGTTGTATCAGCTGTCGATGGCGGAGGGGGAGACGAGGATGGAGAGGCTGGGGTAATTGCCAGGTGGCGCTACGCTTACCTGGCCTACTGGCGAGTACGAAACGTCTTGCGCCACTCCGCCGGGCTGACGCCAAAGCGCGCCTTAAATTGCTGCCGATACGTCACCGCTGATAAAAACCCCACCTGCCCGGCGACATTTTCGATTGGCAGGTTGCCGGACTCCAGCAGGATCTGGCTGCGCCGCAGGCGCTCGGCGGTAAGCCAGTCGGCAACGCTCATGCCCGTCGCCTTGATAAAATGGCGGGTCAGCGTGCGCCGGCTCATCGACACCACTTCCGCAAGAGAGTCCAGGTTATGCGGTTCGGAAATATGCTGCTGAAGGTAGTCAATCAGACAGTTAATCCGCCCATCACGGGTATCTTTCGGCACAGGTTGCGCAATAAACTGCGCCTGCCCGCCCTCTCGGTGCGGCGGGACGATCATCCGGCGGGCAATCTGATTGGCGACGACGCTGCCAAAGCGCTGACGGATGATGTACAAACAGCAGTCGAGCGCGGCGGCGGTACCCGCCGAGGTAATCATATTGCCGTCATCCACGTAGAGGGCGTTGATATCCAGTCGGACGTCCGGAAATAGCGACTGGAACTGGCGTTCAAACTCCCAGTGTGTGGCGGCCCGTTTGCCGCTGAGTATGCCCGCATAGCCCAGCACAAATGATCCCAGACACAGCCCAACAATTTCCGCCCCGTTGTCTCTGGCCTGAACCAGGCTGTCGAGCAGCGTCTGAGGCGGGCGCTCCAGAACGTGCTGCCAGTAGGGTACAACCACAATTTCAGCCGATGCGATCGCGGAAAAATCCTGCGTCGCATGCAGGGCAAAACCGTCTTTCGAGTTCAGGAATCCCGGTTTTTCAGCGCAGATCGTGACGTTAAAGCGCTTTTCCCCGGATACCGTGTCGCCAAACAGGATGCAGGGGACGGAGTAGTGGAACGGGCTAAACCCGTCCACCGCGACAATGGCAACGTTAATAAGCGGCATCTGTCTCTCCTGTCCCCTTTAACAGTCAGAATATAACGGTTTCGCCGTCCTGGGGAATGCTCACCGCGTCACCTGCCTCGTTGGCATCAACATACTCGCGCAGCGCGCGGCGGGTCAGCAGGCAGTGGTTGAGAGCTTCCATATGGGTCGCCACGATTTTCGCCTGCGGCAGCAGGAAATGCACGTTAAGCAGATCTTCTTCCCCCATGATAATCGGCCCAAACCCAATGACATGAGCGTAACCGGCGTTGAGCACGACGATATCCGGCTGGTGCTTTTGCAGATCGGCCGCCACCGCATCGCGCCAGATGGTATCCCCTGCGATATAAAGCGTCTTCTCATCGGGATGACGGAACACCACGCCGCAGGCTTCCCCCAGAAACTCTGCCAGCTCCGGCACGGCGTAAGCGCGGTCAGTACCGTGCTGGCCGCCGTGGGTTTTCACTATCCGGATATCGCCGTACGTTGTTTCCCCGGTCATGATCGTCAGGTTGGTAAATCCCTGGCTGCGCAGCAGCGCGGCATCACTATCATTTTGCACGTAGATCGGCTTGCCTTTGGCGATCAGCTCAACGGCGTACTGATCCCAGTGATCGGCATGGGTATGGGTGACGATCACCGCGTCAGCATCCAGAAGCGTTTGAACGTCAACGGGAAGATCGACCATCGGGTTGCGAATATTAGCCCGCGCCGTGCCGGGAAAACCCGGATAAGTGCCTTTTGGCGCCAGCATTGGGTCGATTAAAAAGCGTTTTCCCGCGTAAGTGATCAGCTGGGTGGCATTGCGAATTTGCGTAATGTTCATGGGCTATCCTCCGGTTGGTATGAGAAGGAGAATAGCCCCAGGGTGCCGTTAAGAATGTGGGCTAAAGGGCGATGATCGATGAAATCGGGTCAATCGATAAACCGCTTGCGTACCCTTTCCAGCGGCGCAATCAGCAGATTGATAAGCGGCTTACGATCGATAACGATATCGGCGTTCACCGTCATTCCGCCCATCAGCATGCGCTTTTTCTTGTCCGGGTCGGTAAACCAGGAGGGGACGCGCACTTTAGCCAGGTAGTAGTTCTGCCCCTCCTGGAGCGGGATCAGCGCCGAATGGGCATCAATGTTTACCTCATAGAAATCGGACAACGTCGCTTCCACGGAACCGTATTTGTCTACGGGCCAGGAGTCGAAGCGCAGCTTGACCTTATCGCCTTTCGCCACGCGCCCCACCCCCGTTGCCGGAACATACAGGTACCCCTCCATCGTCGCCGCGGTATTTTTACGGATCACCACCACCACCTCGCTATTTTGCGTAATGGCCCGGCCAGGCGGGAAGTTAATCGCCACCACGTAACCGTCGGAAGGGGCCAGCATCGCCATGGTGGAACTTCCCCGGCTGGACAGGTTGCGGTCAATTTCGCTGATGCGGTTTTTCACATACAGCTGCTCTTCGCTCAGAGAGTCAATTTGCGACTGGGTGCTGTCGGTCAGGCTGGTTTTTCGTGCCTCAAGCTCAAGAATAGTGCTCTCCTCCAGCGTCAGGTTGAGCTGCGCATTGAGCACATCGTTGTGGCTTTTATCGAGATCCACTTTGGAGACATAGCCCTTCCCGGAGACGGATTTCCACGCCTCGTAGGTGTCGGTGCTGTTTTTTAACAACGCGCGCAGCTTCTTCACCTTATCGCGGGAAACGGCGATCTGCTTGTCAGTGAGAGCCAGCTGCTGCGCCAGATTTTTGCGATACGACGCAATCGAGTCCTCAATGGCCTGGATGCGCTGCTCGCTGCGCTTCTTCTCCGCTTCCATCTGCTGGCGGTCAAACTGCACCACCGAGCCCTGCTTGCCGCCATAGTCCTGCGACACGGTGAACAGCGGATCGTTTTCCTTCACGTACTGACCTGGCCGTACGGCAAAATCCACAAGCGTACCGGACTCCCGGGCGCGGACTTCCACATCGCCCTGCGCCGGGATCAGCACCCCACGTGCCAGCGTGGTTTCCGAAAAATTAAAGACGATGGCAAAAACCAGCAGGCAGAGAAAAAAGGTGATGAACAAGGTCAGCACGGCTTTCAGCCGTGGCGCGTTGATGTGATAGCTTTTTGAGAAATGATGCGGGATCAGCGCCCGCCGCTGTCGGCTTCGGTTTTTTAATTTCACGATATGTCATCCATGATAAATCACTGAAAGATCGTCCCATGCACTCCAGAGCGTGGGGGTTTTGCGCAGCGCGTTCAGCGTGTCGGCGGCGGCCTGACGGTAATCCTCTGGCGCATACGCCTGACTCTCCAGCCCAAACTCCACCGCATGCAGCGAACAGATCGGCAGCAGCGTTCGGACGCTGTAGCCATAGCGCGATAAAAACCGCGTTGAGACATCCGTTAACCACGCCTTTTGATCCCCTGCCTGGGTGGAGAACAGCGGCGCATCCGGCAGGCGTTCGTCCATCAGCAGCACCGTCACCAGGCGGTGAGGGGCGAAAAACGAGCTGGCGCGTCGGCCTTCGTGCGCGGCCATTAGCTTATGCAGCGCAGGGTGACGGGTAATAAACTGAAAGCGCACATCGGCTGGCGCGGTGGCGAGCAGCGCATCCACGATCAGACCAAAGCCCGCCCAGCGCATTCCCAGAAGCAGGGTGCGAGATGAACTGTAAAACGCCTGCTCCTGCGTCCACTGCGCCACGTACGCGTGCAGATCGAAGCGGACGTTGCGCGCCCAAAGCGCGGGCGGGAAGATCTGCTCCACGAAGTTAAACCCGCTCAGCTCATGGGCGTTCTGATGCAGAAAATCAGCCGGGACATCGGTCTCCGGGCAGCGCATAAACTGGCTGTAGTTTTGCGTGATCCGGTTTGCCAGCAGCGTGCGCCCGGCCTGGCGCGCGCAGAGTCGCGCATAGAGACGCGGCAGAAACATCATTGCTCACTCTCCCGCAGGGTGCCGTTTTCCATGGTATAGAGACGCCCCTGGCAGCCCACCACGTCCGGCGAGTGGGTGACAAACACCAGGCCAATCCCCAGGCTACGCAGGTTCGCCAGCACTTTCTGCGCGGTCGTTTTATCCAGGTTCGCCGTCACTTCGTCACAGAGCAGAAGCTTAGGCTGGCTGTACAGGGCGCGCGCCAGAACCAGACGCTGCATCTCCCCGGCAGAGAAAAAGGTGTTCCCCGGCAGCATCTCCGTTTCGTAGCCGTGCGGCAGCCTGGCGACGACGTGGTCCACCTCCGCCAGCCGACACGCGGCAATGACCTGCTCTTTATCCGGTGCGCTGTCAAAGCAGGCGATGTTGTCCAGAATCGAGCCGGTAAAGAGAATATCGTCCGCATGGACGATGCGGATGTGCTGACGCAGCGAGGAAAGATCGCACTCCTCAATGGGGATCTTATTGATCCGCAGCGTGCCAGACGATGCCAGCAGCATGCCGGAGATCAGACGCAGCAGCGTGGTTTTTCCCGACCCGCTCTGGCCCACAATCACCGCTTCTTCGCCCTGCTTCAGGGTCATATTGATATGCTGTAGCGTGGCCTCCCGGCCAGGATAGGCAAATGAGACATCCTCAAATTGCAGACAGACCGGCGAGGTGACAATCCGCTTCCCAAACTGGCTGGTTTCAGAGGGGGCAAACAGCAGGTCGCCCACGCGATCCAGCGGCCCCTTGAGGGCATTTTTGTCCAGCAGCTTCTGCGCCACCTGCACCATGGCATCGGAAAAATAGCGCTTATAGCTGATATAGGCGTAAAGCATCCCGATGCTCATCTGCCCTTCCAGGATCAACCACGCGCCAAAGCAGACCACCAGCAGCTGCTCGGCATTGATCACCAGCAGCGAAGCCACGTCAAAGCGGGCCAGCAGCCGCTCTTTACGCATCAGCCCGGCGATGTGTTCGCGCTGGGATTTATCCATCACCGCATCCCGGGCCTGCTCCATATTGTTCGCTTTGAGCGTAATGATCCCTTTCTGCGTCTCCACCAGCAGGGATTCATACTGGGCGGTGCGCTCGATGGAGTCATCCACCGCGCGTTGATAGGGGCCGATCAGCGAAAAGCGGATCAGGAAAAACACGCCCATCAGCAGCATCGTCAGCAGCGCAATTTTGACGTTATACAGCAGCATAAACAGCAGGCTGGTGACGGCGATCAGGCTGGAAAAGAGAATTTGCACGTAACCATTGCTGATGAACTCCGCGCAGGCGTGGAGCGATTTTTCAATGGCCAGCACGATGCCCGGCGGGCGCGAGCGGAACCAGCTGGTCTGGGTGCGCAGCATGTAGTGGCGCACGGACTGGCTTAAATCGTCATAGGCAATGTTACGCATCAGGATCTCAAGCAGCTGCTTGAGGAATTTACCGATGACTTCAAAGATAAAGACAATAGCGAAGATCGCGGTGAGCAGGATCACCAGATCGCTGTCGCTGCGGGAAATGGCCTCATCCATAATCAGCTGCACGTAGGTGGGGCTTGCCAGCATGGTGATGAGGGTAAAAATACAGAGCACAAACAGCAGCAGCTGGCGCTGGAACAGGCTCGGGGATTTATTGGCTAACCGGCCAAGCGTGAGCTTTTCATCCGGGGATTTCTTTTCGAAGCACGGCGTGGGCTTAAGCTCAAGAACATAGCCGGAAAAGAGTTTTTCCGCCTCTTTCAGACGGTAACGACGCACGCCGCTGGCCGGGTCGTGAACGGTCACGCTGCGGCTGTCGATCTTCACGATGACCACGAAATGGTTGCCGCGCCAGAAGGCGATGAGCGGCAGCTCAGACGTTTCTATTTCAGTGATTTCGCCTTTAAGCACCCGGCCAGACATATTTTTATCGCTGGCAAGGGTCATCAATTCCGCCATTGAGGTTCCCGCATCGGCGGAAACGGAAATCTCCCGGCGCAGCTGGCTGACAGAGACATGGTGGTCGTAGTGCCCCAACACCATCGCCAGGCAGGCCAGTCCACATTCGGTAAATTCATGCTGGCGAATAACAGGGGTCTTACCCTGTTTTTTATACTGAAAGAGCGAAAACATAATGATCCGTGGCTGAAATAAAAAAATGGCCCGGCAATGCGGGCCATGCGTACAACGTGCTTCTCGCTTAGGCGCTGAAGAAACCGCCGATGAAGCCGCCCACCAGGCCGAACACGCCGCCGATGGTGCCGCCCAGCGCGCCTAACATCTGGCTGCCCGCGTTATAGCCCGCGCTTGCGCCCTGAATAGCGGCAGCAAACGGATCCCAACCACCGATGATGGCCTGTGCTTTTTTGAAATCAATAACTTGCATGAGTCTTTTCCTGTTAACGTGAATTAGTTGTAGCTACCAACCAGCGCACCCAGGAAGCCCATTGCGCCACCCAGAATTCCGCCAACCACACCGCCAACCATGCCCATGATGCTTGCGCCGGTGTCGTAACCCAGCTGTGCACCTTTAACCAGACCAGCGAACGGGTTTAACGCGCCACCGATAATGTCTTTCGCTTCTACGAATGAAATCGCTTTCATTTTTATCTCCTGTAGTGATGGATCTTTAGCATGATGCTAAAGGCTAATTTCCTTTTATGAAGGAAAGCGGTTGCTACGGGCAGGTGGTAAGCGGAATGATTTTATTGCCATAAATAATCATCCGCCTTGCAGCCTGCCCGGCATTATCTATTTCCAGCCGTTGCCCCGGCGGAATATATTTTGAATTGTTGTATTGCGTACTGCACCCGACCGAGGAAACATATTTAAAATAGGTATTCCCGGTATTACTCACCACCCCGTTGCTAAACGCATAATCAAAATGTCGTGTCCATGGACGGACAATCAAAATAGCCTCAAGCGAGACCACCACATCCGACTGGATGCGCTGGCCTTTGCGCGTGATAACCTTTGCCTGGAGCGGCGTCTCGGTGAATTTTACGCGATAGTATCGCTCTTTGTTGTCATGCGGGCCGGTATAATAAAATTTAAAACCCGCGCGTTCACCGCTCCCCAGCGTTAATTGCTTAGGCGAATACATGACTTCGCCGTCTTTTATTTCGGTTTCTTTTCCCTTCTCTTTAGGAACGTCTACCTGAATAAGCGAAACGGTATAATTCTGACGCTCGCTGGTATCGTTTTTTATCGGCTGAAAAACAACTTCTCTTTCGGGAAGAAAATCAATATTCAGACTTTCGATAATTAAAGCATTTGCCCCTGTGGAAATGAAGCAATTTATTGCAAAAATAGCCAGGAATTTTCCAGTCATGGTTGATTAATTCCAGGATGCGCTAACATCTATTCTTCCCTGCGCGGTCACTTCGCCAAACCAGCTATTTCCGTCATAGGTGGTTTTCGATACCGGATTATCCATAACGAACTGGAGGATCAGCGGTGTTTTCCAGAGCCACATATCGGTCACGCCGGAACTCATTTTGTCCCACTCTTCCGCATGGGTGGCCGGCGCCGGGATCGACAGTACTTCGCCTTTACAGTTGTGCGCCATCAGCGTCTGGCTTTTCCCCACCAGCACGTTGCCCGGAATGGGAACCGTGAAACCGTTGCCGCTAAAGGCGCAGTAGTCCACCCCATTCAGGCTTTGGGTAGGCCCGGTGACTTTTACCGTGACCGCAATCGCCGCATCTTTTTGCGCCCCGCTGTAGGTGATGGTGTAGGGGATCTCAATGGGCGCTTCGCCGATAATGCCTTTCCCGGAGCCGCCCAGACCGTCAGGATCGAGGGTGTAATCCGGGTTGTCTGGCACAATCTCCAGCCCGGGCTCGATAGGGTTAATCACCAGGCCGCCCCCCGGCTGGAAGCAGAAATCCGCCGCCAGCGAGCTGTTGCCGGGCGTCAGACACAGGCTGACGATATTGCCAATGTTGCTGCCGTCCCCCGCCTGCGCCACGCTCAGAATTAACGCTTTCGGCAAAAAGATTTTAAGGGACGCTTTGCCGCCGTTTTTCTGCGGCGCTGCAAGGAAGGTGTTCGCCAGGACACGCGTATCGCTCAGGATACCGCCGGAGATACTGTACCAGGTGTTTTCATCGAAGGTCAGCTCGGCGGCAAGCCCGGTGCCGCCGCTCATGTGCGATTGCAGCACGCTGTTGACGCGGGAAGAGGTGAGCGCCAGCCCCCCGTTGTAACCGGAGATATCCTCCCCAACAAACGTGTATTCGAGCAGGTCGCACAGGACGCCAGAGACCGTGTTGCGGGTGTATTTGGTGCAGGTGGCCCCCGTTGATCCATCGACAATCGTCACCTCACCGCTGATCGGGTCAATCCCCAGGTTAAGCGCCCTGGCGTTGGTCATGGTCAGCGTGCCCACCTTGTGAAGCATATTGGTGGTGGTCACTTTGTTGATGGAGCTGATTTGCGGCGTGGAGGTGATGGTCACTTCATCCCCTGGCGCGGCGTTGAGCAGATAGTTAAAGAACGGATCGCCCAGTACCCAGCGCCCGTATGACGTGCCGGGCTCCATCACCGGCGGCTTAACCACCATCGACGTGTCGGTATAGCTGGTCGTCGGGGTGTACCCCGTGTTGCCGCAGGACGAGGAACACGCCGTCCCTTTGAAGAACGGAGAGGCGCTGGAACCGGTCACCGAAAAGTCGATGGTCAGCGCGCTGCCTGCCGGACCGCTGTAGCTGTTGTCCGGGATGTAAGTGGCGATACCGTTATTCGTTTTCGCACTCAGGGTCGGCCACTCGCGCGAACCGTGTAAAAACGCGGTCGACGTGCTGTTCAGACTAAACAGCCCCGCGCTGTTTCCCGTACCGTTATTGTCCGGGTTATTAATGGCTAAATAGGGCAGCTCCTGCGCCTGGGCCGCCGCGCTCATCAGCAGTAAATTAAGAGCGAATATCTTTTTCATCGTCACGTTCCTGCGTTCCTTTTGCTTCCTGCCAGACGAAATCGCCTTTGTCGCAGGAGATGTCCCCGAGCCACAGCGCACCGCGGTTAGACTCGATGTCCAGGCGCACTTCGCAGACGCTGTCGTCCGGCGTGGCGATACTCAGGACAGGGTTGTTCTTATCAACGTCGATCACGAAGCGTCCGTCGTTTTCCGTCCGGGTCAGCCCGACGTGGTTTTTGATCTGCATGGCGCCAACCGGGGCCCCGTTTGCATCCACAAGACGACCAAACAGGGTGACGATTTTCTTCACCTGCGGCTTCATCACCACGGTATTACCCGGATAAACCGTGATATGGCGACGCGCATTCGCGCCAATCTCATAGCTTTCCGTACCGGTTTCACTGTTCATCACTTCCAGGTCATAAGCCTGGTATGCCGGCAGCGACAGCCAGGTCTTATCCCCTTTGATGCGTTCCGCCCGGCCGTTAAGCTTCAGGGTCAGTGCTTCATCAGATTTGAGACCGGTACTGACAATCACCCCTGCGCTTTCGGTACCTTTCCCGGCGGCGATGGCCTCTTTGGACCAGCCCACGCTGCCGTCACTGGTCAGCGTGGAGTTCCAGCCTTTACTCATGCCGCTCTGGACGCTGAGGATGTTGCTGTTCCACGGCGTGTCGAAGTTCACGCTGCCGCCGCCGCTTACGCTGCGATCCTGGCGGCTGTTAAAGGCTTTCGAGACGTTGGCGGTAGCCGATTTCAGGTAATCGCCCTCAAACTGGCGGCTGGCGCTGACGTTCAGCGCCGTGCCGGTATCGCGATTGTGGGAAACGCCAACCGACACGGTATTGCCGAGCGGTATGGCGAAATCGAGCATTACGTAACGATCTTTCTCTTCGTAATACCCGTCGTATTTGTTGCGCGACATCCCCACCCGCAGGCGCGCCGTACCGTAGCGACCGGCGTATAACCCCTGGGAGTAGTCCAGCTGATAGCGTTTATAGCGATAGAGGTCGTCTTCCTGACGCATCAGGCTCAGGTTGCCTGCCGAGGGCAGGCCGAATGACGGCAGGCTAAAGGAAGCGCCCCAGGTGTTGCCCTTGCTCTCATAGATATCCAGGAACTTGCCGCTGGAGAGCTGTTCATGGGAGTACCACACCGAGCCGATCTGCCACGGCAGGCTGAGATTCGCCCCATAGTTGGCGCGATACGTTCCGTCGGAGGCGGCCATGGTCTGGGTATTCACCGAGAAATAGCCCGTCAGGTTCAGGGAGGCCCACAGCTCGCTGACGATGTGTTCCCGCATCATGTATGTAGAGGCGTTCCAGTCGACCATCCCGCTGCGCTTGCTGAACGAGGCCCCCACCAGCGACATGGTGTCTTTATGTTTGGTGTCGTAATCGTAGTAGTAGGTGTTGTCCTGCTCGTTTTTGCGTTTCGCGTATTTTTTATAATTGACGACGGATTTATCGCGGCTATACATCCCGCCCCACATCTGCCAGCGCAGCGTTTCCGACATGTTGCTGGAGAACGGCTTATTCACGGTGTACATGCTGCGCGACACGGTGCGGCTTCCGCTCACCACTTCAACTTCGACGCTGTAGATCCCGTAGGGCAGGCTGCTGGTGTCAATTTCATGGTTGCCGACGTCAAAGCGCTGAATGCCGATAAGCTGCCCGTCACGGCGAATACGGGCCTCGCCCGCCGTGGGGAAATAGACCACCACCGGCGTCAGAGAGAGCGTGTTGTCGCGCTTGCGGGAGTTGGCCTGGTTGCCCATGGAAACGCCGTAGACTTCCCCGCCGGAAATCCCGCTGACGCTCGCCAGAGACTGCATCGCCCAGCCGTTCAGCATGCCCGCGGCGTAGCGCATCCCCTGATAGTCGCGCTCCCACATAACCGCGTTCATCTGGGTATCGCTGCTGCTCTCGTTGACGTAGCCAGAGCCGTCGATCAGCACATGATCGACGCCCATTGAGATCCAGTTTCTCGCGTTCAGATAGCCCGACGACCAGCTGTCACCGTAGCCGCTCTCGGTGTGATACGCCCCGAGGTTGTAGGAGAACGTGCCGCTCAGGTCGTCAGACTCCGGCGCATCAATGTCCACCTCACGCGGGCGAATATTCACCCCGTAGTCGCTCTGCGACAGATTCAGCAACAGGCGCATTTTTTTCTGATCCAGTTCGAACGCCGAACCCGCGCTAACCGGAATACGCATCTGGTCATCAAACTGCTTATCGTTAATGCTTTGCAGTAACGCCCGCATCTCTTTTGACAGACGAATGCCGTTATCAGACTCCTGGACCTGAACATCCCTCAGCCCCAGCTTCAGATCTTTTGCAAAGAGCGTCACGTCACCGATACGAACATATTCGCTCGCCGTGCCTTCGTGGTTCCCTTGTTGTGCTGAGTGTGGACGCGTATTCACCAGATAGACGGGAATTTTGATCCCCTGCTCCAGCAGTGCATAAAGCGAGTCGGGAAAACGGTAATTAGCGATAACCACGGAGCTTGAGGCTGCATGCGCAAGCGCGGGCAGCGTGCCGGATGCGCAAGCCATCATCACCGGCAACACTAATTTATTTTTCACCATGCATCCTTACTTAACAGGAATGAACTGTTTCAGGTCCCATATTCCGAGATGAAAATGGTTATCCGTAACGTTGATATCCTCGATAGCGCGCGAGGTCTCTGGCATCAGGTAGAAGTTTTTGCTACACGGCGTGCCGGGGGATTCCGGATTCGGCTTCAGGCAGGTCCCGGTCGCATTGACGCGAAACGAGGTGTTCCCTTTATTGGTTATTTTTCCCGCCACATAGACGAAATCAATCTTCTTATCCCGGGGCTGAACCACCAGAATGGTGCTCACCACCGCACGCGTCATCCCGGTGCCGTTTTTTGGCGAACCGCTGTCCACCTCTTCGCTTACCCCTTCATCCGTGAAGGTAATGCGGTAGTAACGCTCTTTGTTATCGGCGTTCCCGTGATAGTAAAATTTGACGATATTGCTGGTACCGGCGGGCATTACCATGCGCGTGGGTGTCAGCAACAGTTCGTCCACTTTCTCCGGATTAATGACGATCCCTTCATCCATTGGGCTGCTGATCCGCTGTGCGCGAACAGAAACAATACGCACGCTGTTTGCTTCGTTTTTTATTTCCTTGGCGGTGGAGTCAGCATCCGCAGAAATAATGGTGGTGACTTTTCCCACATTAATGGCCAGCGCGGAGGAAGAGATAAATAATAAAAATAAGAAGGCGGATTTGAGGTTAAACATGCTATTTCCCTAAACAGGGGCTTGCGCCCCTGGATCGATCAGGCCTTAGCCCCAGGTTGCGCGGAACGCAACAGACACGGTCCCTTCCCACAGGCTGTTGGTCAGGTCTTTGAACTCTTTCGCCGTACCGGCGTTGTCCTGAGCGGAGTCAACGTAGAAGACGAATTTGTCCTGGCCGGTAATTTCGGTATCTGCCGCCGCGCCTGCGCTGGTGGTCAGGTTCCACAGGCCAGAAGAGACGCCGGTGTTAGAAGAAGAATCAACCAGCGTGGTCCATGCGGTCGATTTCGCCCCCACGGTGCCACCGATAGAGCCCAGGTCGTTACCGCCCCAACGCGCACCCACTTTCAGCTTGGTCGCTTCACCACCCACGCTGAACAGCGTGTTGTTTGAATCGTCGAGGATAGCTTCGAGTTTGAAGCTGGTCGCCGTAGAGTGATCGCCACGGATAGCCACATCAAACAGACCGGTATCGGTGTTGAAAGATTTGGTATTGGCGCTGTAAACGAAGTTCAAAGCACGCGTTGGCGTAACAACCAGATCGGATTCGCTGTCTTTGGTCGCGGTTGCCTGCCAGGTGGCAGAAGCCGTCGTTTCAGCTGCATTAACTGCGCTCAGGGCAGAAACAGACAGCAGGGAGCCCAGAACGATAGCGTTCAGTTTGTTCATTTATTTAGTCCTTCAAAAAAGAATCCACGTGTATAAAAAGGGGAGCCCCTTTTTCGAGGCGGAGTATAGACAGCCGCAAAATAACGAGGCAATACAGAAAAATTCACTCGACGGAGAGCAACAATAAAAATATAAATAAATTTCTCGTATCTTATTGTTACGTATTGAGTAAATTACTCAATTTCCCGAGTAATAGATAAATATCGATTTTTCAATAAAGAGAAATATCAGGACGTCGGGACAGCCACACACATCATTACAGGCAACACCAGCCCCTTAATTAACCACGCATGTTTTTTTACGCTGGTAATATAGAAGAAGTTGATATTATCAAGTAACATTTCGTTTACAACGCCATCCGGCGCCGCATCATCTTCAGATTTATTCAGCTTTTTATCCTTAATATAAAAGATATTGCTGCCGTCGACCTTTTCCACGCTGAGCGTGTAATTTCTGTCAATCAGGTAGCTTTTGCCCTCTTTCTTGAGTACGCCTTTATGAATAACCGTCACAACATCTTTGTTGTTAAACAGGAAAAGCGTGGTTAGCGACATATCGGTTGACTCACCCGTGGAATAGGTTTTCCAGGAAATGGTATCTGACTGGCAGCCAAACCCCTCATCCTGCGTTCTGGTAAAATAGACCCATAACAACGCGATGATAGACAGCGCCAGTACGATACTGAACAGTACACTCATTTTAGTCCTTGACATATTTTAACTCCCGGTCAGGCTTCTGTAAGAAATGCAGTTCTTATAATCGTCGATACTGTCCTGCTGATAACAGATGGCCAGGAAATAATTTTCTATCTGCGACTTTTTAAACCTGGAATAGTAAGCATCTGCAACCTGATGTTGACAGTCGATATGTTGACTGGCGATGACCTCTTTTACGTGATTAAAGTAGTGCTGTCGCGGCTGATACATATTCTTATCGATCAGGTATATCGTACACCTGTCCACTTTACCGAGCAGATGCATATCAGAATCTTTCAGGCTCTCGGCATAGGAATCCCGCTGGTGCAACAGTAAAACAGCGGTGCCGGTAACAATAATCAGTAATAACGTGCAGAGAGAAATAAAGAGTCTGTGCAGCGATATTATTTGTTTAGGCGGATCGGCATCTTTCTTATGCGCTAGCGTATCGAATGCTTCAGAGGCAGATTCTTCGCTAAGCGCTGATGAATCCCCTAATGATTTTGGTAAAAATCATTAAGTTAAGGTGGATACACATCTTGTCATATGATCAAATGGTTTCGCGAAAAATCAATAATCAGACAACAAGATGTGCGA
>NZ_JBMKIA010000026.1:0-61278 GCF_049238215.1 Enterobacter cloacae complex sp. IR5441 | reverse complement strand
TACGGCCCACAGAATGATGTCACGCTGAAAATGCCGGCCTTTGAATGGGTTCATGTGCAGCTCCATCAGCAAAAGGGGATGATAAGTTTATCACCACCGACTATTTGCAACAGTGCCGTGCATCATGCTTAAACGACCCTCTCTGAGCGTACTTTCCGACAGTCCTGTGCACCGCACCACTTACCCGGCAGGCCTATGTCTTGGTTATTCTTCGTTGTACCTTTTTCTTCAGCTTTATCCCTGACATGTCTGTCTGAACAGTTCTAAGCAAACCGGAATGTTGTCATGGCCAAAGTACAAGGGCTCTTTGTTGGATACCGAAAATTCGCTGTTGATCGCGACTGGCTTCGTCAGCAGGAAGAACAACGTTATCGGGATCGCCAGCGACAATTTGATGAATGGTCCAGGAAATGGGTCACTGTAACCAGGCTCAAAGAGACTCGTTTATGGACTGACGGAGCCATCAGGCGATGGTTGGGTGAACCTCAGCAGCAGGGTAAATATAAAGTTTTCCCCGTTGAAGCGGTTTTGGCTGCTGAGAAGTTGAATGAGTTTCGGCTCTGGCTTAAACCCCGACTGGAAAAGAAACGTGCCCAGCACCACCACTTTTTAATTCCATTTCTGTAAAGTAGAAACAACGGCAGTTCCGGCCGCATTCAAGGCTTCGGCATCTGGTCAGAAATAAAGCGCCATTTTTCAGTATAAGGGAGGTTAGATAGTGGAAGGTATTGAGACACTGAGTTTGCAGCTTGATGAGAATGAAACTATGGCCCTTGCTCAATTAGTTAAACGTCTGAGCTGGAGCGATCTTCGTGGCTGTGCTGTGAGTGACGAAGAAGCCTGGGTAATGAAAAGCGCAATTGAAAAATTACAACAGGCGTTAAGGGAAGAAGGTTATGCGCCTCGATGAGGCTGGCTTCGTTCTTTATTCCGATAACAAATTTGCTTAAGGACTAACTATGAGCCAGCACTGGTATGAGGTGAAAAGCAATCAGGGAATTGTTCAGGTGATTGTTGGGAGAAGATATTAATGTAATGCGTTTCTGCATTACATCAAGCAGATTAGCTTTTTCTGGTCAAAATAGACGATGTGATTTTTCTTTAGCCGAAGTCCATCCGCTCCCCACGCAACCGGTAAAGGTTCGCAGGTTTAATAAAGATAGGTTTCGTATCTCCCTAAGGGTGGGATAGGTAAACTCATAATGGCATCTGTGTTTACTATGTAAGTATTCGGGTAAAATTCATCTAATACAGTAAAGTTTAGTTTCTTACAAAAGCTTAATAAATATGGGTTTTTCACGTCTTCTATTACAACATCGCACCAGGGATTCGATTCACAGCAAAGCTTCAGAAAAGACTTAAACCATCCCTTGTTTTGTATTTCTTCCGGAAGCCGTACCACATGTATGGTCAGACAATCTCCATGATAACGATTAGTACTTTGTCTAAGCCCTACAACAATCCCCTTTTCTTGAATCTGTACACCTGCCTGATGCTCTTTCATGTCGGGCGTATAGTGCCTTGCTCTGTTTAACCAGGCCACCAGCTGCTGAGCCGTACTTGGTGATTCTTCAGCTATCCATTTCAGGTACTTGATGCGGTCCATATGCGCCTCCCTGTACGATTTCCAATGAACAAAGGCTCTACAGTATTAAGCTGCTGTAGAGCTCATTCAACCAAGCTCAAACTGTGCGTATTAAAGGATGCCTAACCTTTTTGTTTCATCGATCCACGGTCTGAATTCTTCCAGTAGATTATCATATAACTTTTCATCGCTAATCGAACCGAAATCATCCATGGCAAAGAAGTGGGTGTTATCAACCCGGCGGTCAGTAAAGTCATCCAGATTTTTGAGGATACCGTAGCTTGAACCACCCAGGCCGACAAACTTCCAGAAGATGGGGTAGTTGGCAGAACGCCGGATTGCATCTTTAATCGCCCGGGTCTTGCTGATCCCGCCATCGGTAATAAATACAACATACACCGGGATTTTCGAGTCCTTAAAGTAGTCGACTATTTCTTCCATCACAGGAGGCTCGTTGTTTGTCCCTCCGAGGCCCGGCAGGTTCTCCCAGGCTGAACGCTTTCCAGCCCCGCGAATGGACTGAATATATGTGTCCAGGTTGTCCAGTGTGACGTTTGGATACTTCTTATGCTTCTCTCCAAATCCCCAGACATCCATTTCACCGTCGTCGTCGAACTGGGCGGCAAGAACGGCGATGCGGTCCAGCACAGACTGAACGTTACCCTTACTGAACTGGCCACTCATTGAGCCGGATGCGTCAAGTACAAATGCAACCGCTGCCTCAAGGGTGTCCAGTTTATTTTTAGTAAGACTGACCGAGGCTTTTTTAGCGAGGCTTACAAGGCGCGGAGATCTGGTTTCCAGTTTCTTTTCCAGACTGATACGAGCAGGCTTTGCTGGCTGCGGAGCTGGCTGTGCGACATCAACGCCATAGCTAATGGCCAGAGGCTCAAGACCACCGTTGAAACCCTGCCCGAGCGCACGAAGCTTCCAGGCGCCATTGTGCCGATATACTTCACCCAGGATAATTGCTTTCTCACTGCGGCCCTGAGTCTCAGCCTGGAACTCAGCGATTCCTTGAGCCTGCATGCTCAACGAACTGAGCCCACTGATGGTATCTTCACCATCAATGACAACTGTGATTGCAATTTTACTGATGTTCGCAGGAACACGATCCAGTGCTATCTCAATGCTGGACTGCTGAGAACCGGTAACGAGCTTTACTGCCCCTTCAGGAGAAGACAGATTATTGTAAAAGATAAAGTCAGAATCGCCGCTGACCTTTCCCTGAGCATTAAGCAGGAACAGGCAGGTATCGGGTTCGCCTTTAAAGCCGGATTTGGTAGGGTACTGAAGATTCAGCCTGATCGCAGATTGCTGAAGTGGTATGTTTTGTCCGGATTGTAGATTCACATTAACTCTCCTGATTTTTGATTATTTTAAAGCGCAGCGTTTATATAGGTTCCCCTGGCTTAGTTCAGGACGCTGGATTTCTGGTGAGGCGTATATATGGTGTGACACCATATTTCATCACGTTGAAGTTTCTATACCTGTTGAATTGGAATTTCCATTGGTCGGGTATTTTATCTTCCAGAACCCGTGCCTTCATAAGTCGCAAACGTAACATATATCAGAGGGGCATGCTGTTGATATAAGGCACGGAATACAGGCTTTAACCAGCAACCAGAGAAAAATCCGTTTCCTGCCTTTAAAAGGCTCACGTCAGAATTAACATCTCTCTGCTTTCTGAGATTCCCGAACCCTTTCTGCCCCCCCCCTCCTGATAGCGGATCGCAACCAAAAAAAACCCCGGCATTGCCGGGGTATGATTCAGCGTTATTTTAGATGTTAACGCCGTGCTGGGAGGCAAGAGCCGCCAGGCCACCGGCAAAGCCCTGACCGACAGCTTTAAACTTCCACTCAGCGCCATGACGATACAGTTCACCGAAGACCATAGCGGTTTCGGTTGAGGCATCTTCAGACAGATCGAAACGGGCAATTTCCGTGCCGTTGTCGTTGTTGTAAACGCGCATGAAGCTGTTGCTCACCATGCCGAAGTTTTGTTTACGCGCTTCTGCATCATAGATGGTAACGGCAAACACCAGTTTTTTGATATCTGCTGAGACTTTGGTCAGATCGATTTTGACCTGCTCATCGTCGCCGTCGCCTTCACCGGTACGGTTGTCGCCCTGGTGCTCTACCGCGCCATCAGGGCTGGTTTTGTTATTGAAGAAAATGAAATGCGCATCTGACAACACTTTACCGTCTTCGCCTACTGCGAACACGGAAGCGTCCAGGTCAAAACCCTGACCATCGGTTACACGGGCATCCCAGCCTAGGCCAACCATAGCAACATTCATGGTTGGTGCTTCTTTGGTCAGAGATACATTGCCGCCTTTTACGAGAGAAACTGCCATTTTTAGCTCCTGCAAACAGTTGAATGAGGGCTGCATTAACAGCCCCGGGTAGAAAAGTTACTTTTTGATCAGGACGCGTTAATGCCGTACTGAGCACATACAGATGCCAGACCACCAGCATAACCCTGACCTACTGCGCGGAATTTCCACTCACCATTGTGGCGATACAGCTCGCCGAACAGCATGGCAGTCTCAGTGGACGCATCTTCGGTCAGATCGTAGCGAGCAACTTCAGTCTGGTTATCGTCATTAACCAGACGAATAAACGCACCGGATACCTGACCAAAGCTCTGGCGACGAGCCTGAGCATCGTGGATGGTCACAACGAAGATGATCTTGTCAACTTCAGACGGGACGGCGTCCAGTTTAATTTTCAGCGATTCATCATCACCATCGCCCTCACCGGTGCGGTTATCGCCGGTGTGCGTTACGGAACCGTCGGATGACGTCAGGTTGTTATAGAAGATGAAATCTGAATCGCCGCGCACTTTGCCGTTTGAGGCCAGCAGGAATGCTGAAGCATCCAGGTCAAAGTCCTGACCGTCTGTTGAACGCGCATCCCAGCCAAGGCCCACCAGGACGTTTTTCATTGACGGAGCTGCTTTACTTAGGGAGACGTTCCCGCCTTTGGAAAGAGAAACACTCATAAAATAACCTCTTCGATTAGTAATTGTTCAGGTTAACACTTAAGGGGATTAACTCCCCTTTTCCTCAGATTCAGGTTTGCCCGGGAACATGACGCTTGCGAGAATGCCCAGCGCCAGTACACCCAGTACAACATACAGGCTGGTTGTTGCCGCGATGCTGTAACCATGATGCCAGATGTGATCGGTCGCATTCAGGCCGAGTTTTGCCGCGATGAAGAACAGCAGCACGATAACGGCCTTCTCCAGATGAACCAGGTACTGTTTCAGTGCCTCAAGGACAAAGTACAGAGTACGCAGGCCCAGGATAGCAAACATCATGGCACTATAGACGATAAGCGGTTCACGACTGACGGCAATGATTGCCGGTACCGAGTCAAACGCGAACATTACGTCCGAGAGTTCAACCACAGCCACACACAGGAACAGCGGGGTCGCATACAGCGCCGCTTTTTTACCACGGCCAATGGTGACATCGCTGTTTTCTGGTTTCGCCAGTTCAGCATCCACTTCCTTCTGGTTAAGCAGGAAGGCATGCCCTCTGAGCTTCGGCCAGATAGGGAAGAAGCGTTTAACCATGCGGTAAGCCAGATGCTGGGAGTAATCCTCAATTTCATCATCGTCATCACCGCTTTTAAGCATCATGACCGCTGTCCAGGCAACGATAATAGCGAAGACAACTTCAACATACGGCCCCAGACTCAGCAGGCTCGTACCGATGGCGACAAAGATGCCCCTGAAGACAATGGCACCAATGATCCCCCAGTAGAGAACACGGTGGCGATAACGATCCGGAACGGCGAACCAGGAGAAGATGGCCATCATGACGAACAGGTTATCGACCGACAGCACTTTCTCCAGCGCATAACCCGTGACAAACAGACTGGCAACCTCAGCACCGTGGTGGATATAGAGGAAACCGGCAAATGCCATCGCAACCACAACCCAGAATACGGACCAGAGCGCCGCACTCTTCAGCGAAATAGGCTTGTCATCACGGTGCATAAACAGGTCAATAAAGATGGCACCGACTGAAAGCGCAATAAAAACAATGACCGTTTCAGTCGGGAAGCCGATGTGTGTGGAAACCATATTTTACCCTTAGGGATGTGGATCAGAGGCCAAATTCAGCCGGGTCGAAGCCCAACGCGATAGCGATCTCGCGGGAGGCCAGTTTCTCGTCCTGATCGAAGTTACCGTCACTTTTCGCAACGGCAATACCAACACGTAAGGCCAGCTGAGCGGCCTCAGGCTGATCTTTCAGCGCCAGGATGTATTTCATGGTTTCGCCCTTGCCGATTTCAACATCGAAATCGAAGCTTGAAACCAGTTTATTGAAGAACTCAATCACCTCATTGGTATCGAAGACCTTCAGCTCTTCTGAAGAGCGCAGAAAGCCCATCATTTTCTGCTTTTCTTCCGAACTTACGCCGTCACTCGATACGGCAATACGGGCACATACAGCAACGGTGCCCTGCATGAATTTTTTGTTTTTGAAACGGCCAACCTGGCGGGTCAGTTCGTCACGGCCTGAGTTAATGGCACCTTTAACTTTGTCGAAAAAGCTCATACCTGTTTCCTTTGTTGCTGTGTTATTTAGAACCGG
Organism: Enterobacter cloacae complex sp. IR5441; assembly: GCF_049238215.1. Lineage (NCBI taxonomy): Bacteria > Pseudomonadati > Pseudomonadota > Gammaproteobacteria > Enterobacterales > Enterobacteriaceae > Enterobacter > Enterobacter cloacae complex sp. IR5441. Next base: position 55,086 of record NZ_JBMKIA010000026.1, on the reverse strand, counting down.
CGCTCCAGCGAAATCCCCAGCCAAATGCCCGGTCCATTTCGTCCTGGCCTTTGAAGTACTGGTTAATTCGCTCGACTTTAATTGCGCCGTTTTCGTTTACGAGTCTGGCAATGGCGCACAATGTGCGACGGTTTTCACCTTCGGTCAGGCGGGTCTCAATGGGCGGTTGATCCGGCACATGAATGGTGACCACACCATCAGTCTTGTCCCAGCTGGGAACACCTTCATAAATAAAGGCGTAAATCAGCACTTCGCGGATATGCTTCCATTCACGTCCATTGATATGCAGCCACTCGCCGTCTGATACATCACCCGTCCGGTCATCGCCCTTGAGCTGAACATACGGTTCATCGCGATAATCACCGAATGCATTACCGAGCGCCTGAATGACCGATTTATACCCGTCCTGAAGCTCAACAAAGGCCCCCAGATCCAGGTCGATTCCTTTGGAGCCGAACATGCCTGCAAAGCCTGATTTGCCGCTGCCCCGGTGCCAGTTCAGGTTGATCCGGATTTCACCGAAGTTATCCCGTTTGGTCAGGCTGATTGCAGGCTTCTCTTTTGTCAGCGATACCTTGCTCAGGCTGATTTTTGTCTCAACTGGCGGAGGGGTTACAACCGGAGGAGTCGGGGCTGCGGGAGCCGGTTCGTCGGCAATATTTACGCCGAAATGCTCTGCCAGCGGTTTAAGTCCACCGTTGAACCCCTGCGCAACGAAGCGGAATTTCCAGTCATTATTACGACGGTAAAATTCACCCAGAATTAAGGCTGCTTCCTGACGGCCGCTCAGTTCGACACTGCCGCTAACCAGGCCGGTAGCCCCTTGCTCCACGTCGATGGAAAGATTACGAAGACCGGACACCGTCTGCCCACCGTCACAGGTCACGGTGAACGCAATTTTCTGGACATCAGGTTTCAGCCGGTTGAGCGCGACAGTAAAGGTTGAGTACTGGCCTTCACTGACCAGGCTGACGGTACCATCATCGTTACGTGGCTGACCATAAAACACCATGTCCGCATCACCCTGCACCTTCCCGTCGGCATACAGGCGAAACGCCGAAGCATCCACCTGGCCGCCCGAGGTGATCCGGACCCGCAACTCCTGGGCTGGAACGGGGGCATTGCCCCCCGGCGTCAGGTTCATTAGCGAATAACCGCTGAAACGATATCGGAGTGCATATCGTCAATTGTGCGGCCGCGACAGGCATGGCCAAGGGCGGTAAAGTCCCAGTTGCCGTTATTACGGCGCAGCGAAGAAATAACGATCCCGGTATGTGAGCCCTGCTCAGTCAGCTTGTAGCGAGCCAGCTCTTTGCCGGTTTGATCGACAACGCGGCAGAACGCGTTTTCGACGTCATTGAACGACTGACCACGGAAGCTGTTTACCGTAAACGCCAGGTATTCAACGTTTGCAGGCAGTCGGGAGAGGTTGACATTAATCACCTCATCGTCACCGTCACCTTCACCGGTCAGGTTATCGCCACTGTGCACAACAGCGCCGCAGGTGGATTCCAGTTTGCGGAACCAGATGGTGTCAATTGTTTTACCGGTGCTGTCCATTAATACGCAGCCAGCATCGAGATCGATTGAGTCGTTGCCTCCAAACAATCCTCCAAGAAGACCTTTTTTCTTAACCGGATCCCAACCGAGACCGAAATGAAGCTGGCTTAATGCAGATGATTCTTTGCTGAGTGATACCGTCTGGTTCTTAACTAATGAAACCATGTTTTATTCCTTAAAATGGTAATGACCGAGACAATCAAAGGTATATTTAGTAACTGACGAAGAAAATCATATCATGATGAAGTTCTCTGACAAGGGAAATTTTGGTAGTTTTCTGTAAAAACACAAAAAGAAATCCTTTTCAGGGTGTTAATTTTCTAAGTTTAATTTAAATATCAATGTGTTATCAGGAATCCAAAAAACCTGACGCACTCCATAACCACAGGAGTTATAAATCATATTATGATTGACATGTAGCTTAGACACTCATAGACTCACTTCTCAATCATAAATTTGCATGGCGTTCCGGATAATTAAAAAAAATGAACAAGAAAATTTGGTTTATGGAAGGTTTATCCTCCCAGCGAGATATTATTCAGGGGGTAAAATCATTTGCAAAAAAAAATAATTTTGCCATTACCGTTTTTGCCTCCCACCGTAACGAAAGAAATGAAATCCTTTCCGTTGCCGACTATTCTTTGACTGAACCTGAAGATCCTCAAAAACGTCTTCAGTTTATCCAGGAAACCATTCAGTCCTACGGCATCCACCATATTCATACTGGCCGTAACAGCCAGTGGTTTGAAGAACACCGTTCAGCCATTGAATCGACCGGTGCCACCCTTACTACCGGTGCAACGGGCGTCGACTGGTTAACTCTGGCTGACGAAAAAGTTACTTTTGCTCAGTTTATGGAGCAAAAGGGTCTCCCGGTCGTACCATCCTGGCGGGTGAATACGCTGGCAGAATTAAAAACACACCTCGCGGCCCCGCCGTTCACTGACAGCCCGGTATGCGTGAAGCCGGTGACGGGTATCTATGGCATGGGATTCTGGCGCTTTGATGACAGTGCTTCGCCTATGGCCGTCTTTAATCATCCCGAACATCGTCTGGTCAGTCCGCAACAGTATATTGCAGCAGCATCAGCTGCTGAGTCGTTTAAACCCCTTGTTTTGATGCCGTACCTGCCAGGCCCGGAATTTTCCGTCGATATCCTCGCGGATAAGGGCGAAATACTCGCAGCCGTGGGACGCCGTAAGGAAGGGGTTATCCAGTATCTGGTAAACGAAGGAAGCGCCTGGGAACTGGCGTGTGACTGCGCCAGGGTTATGAAGGCCGACGGGCTGGTGAATGTTCAGACGCGAAACGATGTGAATGGCAACCCGGTGCTGCTTGAAACCAACATGCGTCCGTCAGGGGGGGTGGGTTATACCCTTCACAGCGGGGTGAACCTTCCTGGGTTATTTGCTGCCTTTAAGCTCGGTCTGATGTCTGAAGATATGGTGCGCCAGAGCGCTAAAAACACCTTTTCTCCGGTTGCGGTGAGATCCATTACGGATGTAATTGCATACCCGGAATCACTCTCTAACCTTCTGAATTAAGGCGTATTTATGTCTGATATCCTCGAAGATATGATTTATCGCCGTACCCTCTCATGCGGTACGATTCAGGTAACCCGCGACCAGGGTGAAGTTTCGCTCGATGACCTGTTTGACATCGCTGAAAGACGTAACCCGAAACGCGCCTTTCTGTTTGTCAGCAAAGTACTCGGCAGGCACATTCCCGTGCCACCCTCAGTCATGCGGCAGGCCTACAGACAGCTTGCCAGCCAGTTCCCCTCGACACTGACAGGACCCGTACTGTTTATCGGTATGGCTGAAACCGCCGTTGGGCTTGGGGCCGGTGTATTTGATGAAGTGCGCCACCAGCATCCTGAATCTGTCTATCTGACCTCTACCCGTCACCCGGTTGATGGCACGTTGCTTTGCGAGTTCAAGGAAGAACACAGCCACGCCACCGATCATCTGATCTATCTGCCAGATGATGAAGAGAAAAGACGTCGTGTTACCAACGCACGAACGCTGGTTTTGATTGATGACGAGGCAACCACCGGTAATACCTTTATTAACCTGCTTTCAGCCCTGCGTAATACCGGCAAGCTTCAACATATTGAACAGGTTATAGCCGTTACGCTTACCGACTGGAGTGGCAAAGCCTTGTCCGAGCGCAGCACCTTACCAGTCACTTCGGTTTCTCTTGTAAGCGGTAAGTGGGGATGGACCCCATTACCTGATGCACCTGTCCCGGACATGCCGAAAGTCAACGTAACTTCACGAGGAGAATGGGACATCCAGGGAAAACAGTCCTGGGGCCGACTGGGGATGCTCGCACCTGCGGCCGATCTCGGCCATGAGGTCTCCGTCCACAAGGGGGAACGTATTCTGGTTCTCGGGACCGGGGAATTCGTCTGGGAGCCGTTCCTGCTTGCTGAACGGCTCGAAGCTGCCGGAGCACAGGCATTTTATGGATCGACCACCCGCTCCCCTATCGCCGTTGGTTATGCCATTGAGTCCGCCATTTCCTTTACGGATAACTACGGGCTGGGCATCCCCAATTTTGTCTATAACGTCGCCCACCAGCAGTTTGACCGCATTCTTGTGTGTACTGAGACACCCGCAGAAAGTATTGACACGCAGCTTCTTAAGGCGCTGGCTGAGGTTGCGGCCGTCGTGGAGATTGTTACCTATGAATAAACCCGTTGTTCTGAGCGACCTTGACGACACGCTCTTTCAGACCCGTCGTAAAATGGTGGACGAGCTGGCCCTGGAGCCATTCCGTACCGGTGCCGTTGATCGCACCCTGAATCCACGAAGCTTTATGACGGAAGAACAGTCCATGTTGGTGGACTGGCTCCTGGAGCAGGCTGAACTCATACCCGTTACCGCACGGGGAACTGAAGAAATCAGCCGCGTACGGATCCCTTTCCACTCCTGGGCAATCACCACTCACGGGGCCGTCATTCTCACGCCAGAAGGCAAACCCGACGAGGAGTGGAAGGCCCATATGCTCGGCCAGCTGGCTCCCTATCAGGAAAAGCTGACATCGATGCAGCGTCTGATCACTGAAATGATGGACGCAAAAGGGATCAATGCCTGGGCAAGGCTGAACTTCGAATACGGTGAAACGGCGGTTTATATGGTGATGAAGCACCGCGACAGCACCCGCCTTGACGAGCTCAATGCCATTGCAGATGAGATAGAAACGGTGTTTCCGACCGAGGGCTTCTACATCCACCGCAACAGTAATAACGTGGCCTGGCTTCCCACCGCGGTTGAGAAAGGGCTGGCAGTCAGATGGCTTCTTGAAAAACTTCGGGCTGAACGCGGAGTCTTCCCCGTAATTGGTCTGGGCGACAGCCTGAGCGATCATCGTTTTATGAAACTGTGCAGCTGGTTTGGCATCCCGCGTCAGAGTCAGTTTGCAGATGCCATTTCACAGCGAATTTTTGGAGAAAATTAAAATGCAGCCACATGACACATTTACCGGCTCATACCAGCCCGGTGACGTGGAATTTCTGCTAAAGCCGGTAGTCATTGAGATGACGCCGGTTGAGCAAAAAGAAGAGCTGATTCAGTCAGGGAAGAAACATTATTCGGACATGCTCAGTCAGGAGCCAGCGCCAACACAATGGCATCTTGATTTGTTTCACCGGGCGCTGGATCGGGGCGCAGAGAGACTTGCAAAAGAAGTCACACAGCTCGCTATTGCTCTGGCCGAACGCTTCGGTGATGAGCCCATTGTACTGGCCAGTCTCGTCAGAGCTGGCGTGCCGCTCGGCGTTATGCTGCACCAGGCCCTGCGTGACATGGGGAAAACCTCATGGCATTACGGTATCAGCATTATCCGGGATCGTGGAATTGACGGTGCAGCCCTCGACGTCATTGAAGAGCGCCATGGTACCAGCGGTATTGTCTTTGTTGACGGATGGACAGGTAAAGGCGCAATTACCGGAGAGCTTGTACGCGCACTGAAAGATCGCCCGGGCTATCCTGAGCAGCCGCGACTGGTTGTCCTGGCCGATCCCTGTGGCTGCTCCTGGCTTGCAGCCAGTGATGATGACTGGCTCATTCCTTTTGGCATCATGGGTGCGCCGGTATCAGGCCTGATCTCCCGGTCAGTATGGTCCTCTGAAGGATTACATGGGTGCATGGTTTGCGAGCATCTCAGTGAATTCGAATGCAGCCGGATGCTTGTCGATACCGTCGCCCATTTCCGTAAGAAGTTAACCCCGTCATCCCTCGCTACCCTGAGCTGGAATATGGAGTCAGCCCGGGTCTTATGGCAGACAAGTCGCGACGTTATCGCGTTCCTGGCCGATGAATTTAAAGTGGACAGCGTCAATCGTATTAAACCCGGTATTGCTGAAGCAACCCGGGCTGTATTACGTCGGGTACCGGACCATGTATTTGTGCGTTCTATTGACGACCCGGACGTTGCCTTGCTTGTAGGGCTTGCTCGTGAAAAGGGAATAGTTGTTACAGAAATGGGGGGAACCCTCGGCCAGTATCGGGCTGTAACCATTATCAAGAAGGTACTCTGATGAAAAATCGTCTTTCTCCCTGGAATCTGGGAGCCACGCTATACATGCCTGCAACACGGGAAGATATTGCTGATGCCGTCCTGCACGGGAAAATCCCGGGTTTGCGCTCTCTGGTGATTTGCCTGGAGGATGCTGTCAGTGAAGCAGACATCCCCATCGCCCTCAAAAATCTGGAGCACCTGCTGCACGAGCTCAGTAACAGCATGCGTAGCCTGGGTAAAAATGACTGGCCTCTGGTGTTCATTCGCCCTCGGCATGCCGAAATGGGCAGATGGTTAAAAGCGCATTATGATCTTTCCGCTGTCGATGGGTTTGTGTTGCCGAAATTTACCCTCAGTTCGTTAGCTGAATGGTGGGATATCATGGGCGGGACTCACCTGTGCATGATGCCAACGCTGGAAACAGAAGACGTCTTTGACGTGGTTCAGATGCGCGAGCTGGCCACTCGCCTGGTGGAACATCCCTGCCACGACCGCATTATTGCGCTTCGAATCGGCGGCAACGATCTTATGAACGTTGTGTCGCTTCGCCGCCCCCGGGACCTGACGCTGTATGACAGCCCGATGGGCTACGTCATCAAAATGCTCGTTTCAGTCTTCGGCCCGCGTGATTTTGCCCTGACCGCGCCCGTATGTGAGCATATTGACGATCATGCCGTTATGGCCAGAGAGCTGGCTCTTGATATGGCACATGGGCTTGTTGGGAAAACGGCCATTCACCCGGGTCAGATAGAGGTCATTCAAAACGCGCTGATGGTCACTCAGGGTGAGTATTCTGACGCTCTGCGGATCCTGAACTCTACCCAGGCCGTGTTTAAGTCGCAGGGAGCAATGTGTGAACCCGCCACACATCGCCGCTGGGCGGCTGGCATTCTGGACAGAGCTCGTTTTTATGGGTTACAGAACGAGCAAAGCGCTGATGGAATCAGATTACTTACCGTGACCCAGCATCATTAAGGAAATCATAATGGGGTTCAGGTTCAGAAAGTCGATCAACATTATTCCTGGCGTTCGCCTCAACCTGAGTAACGGTGCACCGAGCCTGAGTGTCGGGCCGAGAGGTGCTTCCGTTTCTTTTGGTAGCCGGGGGACCTATGCCAATCTGGGCTTGCCCGGTACCGGGCTGAGTTACCGTACCCGGCTTGACCGGGCCGCGCGTTCCGGAGGTGGAAACCGGACGGCAACCGACCCGGGGCTCAGACAGGCGCTTGAGCAGGAAGCCGCTGAACTCATGTCAGCGGTAACCGCAATCCGTAATATTCACGAGCTGACGCCGGATCCAAAAACAGGCATCAGCTGGGCAGAGCTGGAAGCAGTATACCTGCATAACAGAACGTCGCCTTTTCAGGTTCCGGCACCGGTGCGTCCAGAAAAGCCAGACTACCTTGCATTGCCGGAAAAGCCTGCCGAGAGCGAAGGCATTAGTTTTCTGGGTAAATGGTTTGAATCGGAATCAGCTAAAGCTGAGCGCCACGCCGAAAATCTTCGCCGGTGGCAGCAGGAGCTGATTGATGTGGAGCGTGAGAATACCCTTCGACAGCACCGGTACCAGCAACAACGGACGGCCTGGGCCGAACAGTATGCAAACTGGAAGTTTGAAGCAGAAGAACATGAAAAACGGCTCGCCACGGCTCAGGCAGATGCCCGGCAGCAGTTCCGGACAGACGCCGCGTTTTTCGAATCATACCTGGCGGGTGTGCTGGCAGAAACTGAATGGCCGCGTGAAACGATTGTTGCATTTGAAGTAAAGCCGGAGCTATCAGCAGTCCTGCTGGACGTTGATTTAGCTGAGATTGAAGATTTCCCTGATAAGATTTACGGCGTTAATGCCCGGGGCACGGAGCTGACGGAAAAAGCCATGACGCAAAAAGCCGTACGCGAAAACTATGCCCGCCACGTCCATGGCTGCTTGTTCCGCCTGGTCGGTATCGTTTTACATACGCTACCTTTCGACAACGTGATTGTGTCAGGCTTTACGCAACGGGTCAGTAAGCGGACCGGCTATCTGGAGGATGAGTATATCCTGTCCTGCAAATGCACTCGCAGCCAGATGTCGTCAGTAAATTTTGCAGGCATAGAACACATTGATCCGGTTGAAGCGTTAGGCGATCACCCGGTTATTCGAAAGATGAGCAGTACCTTCATTTTTCAGCCTATTGAACCACTAACCCTTTAAGCAGGCTAAATCTTACGATGCAATTAAATACCAGACAGGCCCGGATTTTTAAGCTTGCCAACTTACTGGGCACCGGCAAGCCCGTTTCCGCTGCCGACATTATAACCAGTCTGGAATGCTCAGAGCCGACATTAACCCGGGCCCTCAAAGAGCTACGCGAGTCATATTCTGCGGAGATCAAATACAGCAAGGCAGGTCATTCCTACCATCTCGTTAATCCGGGCCAGCTGGATAAAAAGACCCTTCGCCGGATGAATGAAGCGCTCGCACAGAATGCTGAACTGAAAACCGGTGAGTCTACAGGGAAGGTCGTACTCGATAAGGATAAAAAAACAGCCGTGTCCTTATCGCTACGCATGCGGATCTTAAGAAAAATTGACCGTCTGGCTGCGCTGAGTGGCTCGACCCGAAGTGAAGCGGTAGAGAAGCTGGCTCTGCACTCCGTTGACGAACTGATAAAAGAATACAGCGCTAAAAAGTCCTGACGCTAAATCTCAGACCGGGGTGAAAACCCCGGTTTTGTCATATTTTACCTCTGTATTGGCGTGACGTAGTTTTGATCTATTCTCCTCCCGCAATGCCAGCAGCGCCTTACTGACTACAAAACCTGGTGTCTTGACATCCTCTTGTGCTACACATCAATCTTTGGGCGTTTTACACTCCATTCATGCAGATCTGTGATGTATGATGAATTTCATACATAAGACAGTTTATTTGTCCGAGTTTTTTCAGAAATCTTATATTCCAGTCCGGTCTGAATTATTTTTCTGTTGATAAGAGGCCATTCACATGTCGGTAATTCTATGGTGGTTAACTTATTTCTTTAATGCCGCTTCTGAGTATTTAATCTCCACCCGACAGATGTCGTGCCGTTTTATCAAATCAACAAACCCTGGCCTCTTCCTGAAACTACTCTCCTCTTCCGATCTCTTAAGAAGGAATTACATTTGAGACGCTTACCCGTATATCTGCTACTCGACACGTCCGGCTCTATGCACGGAGAGCCTATCGAAGCGGTTAAAAATGGCGTTCAGACGCTGCTTACCACGCTGAAACAGGATCCGTATGCACTCGAAACGGCTCACGTGTCAGTGATCACCTTTGATTCTTCAGCCCGACAGGCAGTCCCCCTGACAGACCTCCTGAGTTTCCAGATGCCAGCACTAACAGCCAGCGGCACCACGTCTCTTGGCGAAGCGCTTTCCCTCACGGCCAGCTCCATTGCCAAAGAAGTACAGAAAACGACGGCTGACACTAAAGGTGACTGGCGTCCCCTTGTATTCCTGATGACGGATGGAAGTCCGAATGATGACTGGCGTAAAGGCCTGAATGACTTTAAAGCGGCCAGAACCGGCGTTGTTGTGGCATGTGCAGCCGGGCATGATGCCGATACCAGCGTCCTCAAAGAAATCACTGAAATCGTGGTTCAGCTCGATACAGCTGACAGTTCGACGATTAAAGCTTTCTTTAAATGGGTCAGTGCGAGCATTTCGGTAGGCAGTCAGAAAGTGGAGTCCAGCAAAAAAGAAGTGATCGGTCTTGAAGACCTGCCACCGCCGCCGCCAGAAGTAAATGTGGTCTTATAATTTTATTGATTAAGGGGATATCATGTCTGTCAGTCTGAGCAAAGGCCAGGGCGTAAGCCTGAAAAAAAATGAATACGATCTCTCGTCCGTTACTATCGGCCTCGGTTGGGATATTAATGAGGAAAAGAAAGGTTTTCTCGGCGGGATCTTTGGTAAAAAAGAAGAAGAATACGACCTTGATGTGATCGCTTTCCTGTGTAATTCAGCCGGAAAGGTGACCGATCTCGGCAATGTGGAAAATGGTAAACCAACGCTTGTGAATGGCGATATCATCTTTTTCAACAGCCTTCGCCATAAGTCAGGCAATATCTGGCTGACGGGCGATAACCGAACCGGAGCCGGTGACGGTGACGATGAGCAAATTATTGTGCGCCTGAATTCCCTTGACGCTCAGTACGAGAAAATTGTGTTCATCGTTCAGATCTACAATGGTGAAAAGCTCCAGCAGCACTTTGGTAAAGTTCAGAATGCCTTCATCCGGGCAGTAGATGCCCGTAATATTGAAATGGCACGATTCGATCTTTCTGGCGGACCCGCCTTCGCCAGCCAGCGCTCCATGGTCTTTGCCGAGCTGATACGCGAGGCTACAGGCTGGAAACTCAGGGCAATTGGTGAGCCTTCAGAATCAGATTCGTTTGTCTCGCACCTGAGGAATTACATGTGATGCGCCGCCTGCCTGTTTACCTTGTTATCGACACATCCGGCTCGATGCGCGGTGAGTCAATCCATTCCGTTAACGTTGGAATTCAGGCGATGCTTAGCGCTCTTCGCCAGGATCCCTACGCCCTCGAAAGCGTTCATATCTCCATTATCACCTATGACAATGAGGCGCGTGAGTTCATTCCTCTCACGCCGCTGGAAGACTTCCAGTTTTCTGACATCGTTGTGCCAAGCGCAGGCGGGACGTTCACCGGTGCTGCCCTTGAATGTCTGATGCAGTGTGTTGAACGGGATGTACGTCGCTCAGATGGTGATACCAAAGGAGACTGGCGTCCTCTGGTATTCCTGATGACTGATGGAACCCCTTCTGATGCCCTGGCGTACGGTGAAGCGGTAAAAGCGATTCGCGGCCGGGGATTCGGATCCATCATTGCCTGCGCCGTTGGTCCTAAAGCAGGCCATGAGCACTTAAAACAGCTCACCGATAAGGTTGTGTCTCTGGAGACGCTAGATTCAACCGCGTTTGCAGGTTTCTTTAAATGGGTATCGGCCAGCGTGTCTTCCGGCAGCACAAGCGCGGGGATTAATAACGGAACTGATACCCTTCCCCCTCCTCCACCAGAAATCCAGCTGGTGCTCTGACAGACAGAAAGGTGCTGTTTCCGGGCAGCACCTTTCTGTACAGCAACGTTTTCTGCTGGCCGTACCAGCCGTACGAGGAAAATTATGAGACGCCTTCCCGTGTTTTTTGTCCTGGACTGTTCAGAGTCCATGATTGGTGAAAACCTGAAAAAAATGACTGATGGTCTGCAAATGATCGTCGGAGATTTAAGAAAGGATCCACACGCACTTGAAACAGCCTGGGTCTCGGTAATCGCATTTGCCGGTGTAGCCCGTACGATTGTACCTCTTCACGAAATTGCCTCGTTCTACCCTCCCCGCCTTCCCGTTGGCGGCGGTACGAGCCTTGGAGCTGCATTGCGTGAGCTGACCGTGCAAATTGATACCCAGGTCAGAAAAACCACTCATGAGGCTAAAGGCGACTGGAAACCCGTCGTGTATCTCCTTACCGACGGACGTCCGACTGACGACACAACCGCAGAAGTGAAGCGCTGGAAGGATCACTACGCGAGTAAAGTGAATCTCATTGCCGTTGGCCTGGGGCCGTCAGCGGACCTGAATATCCTGCGGCAACTGACAGAGAATGTCATGCTGTTCACCGAATCTCAGGAAGGGGACTTTACCCGCTTCATCAAATGGATCACGGCCTCGGTTACGGCGCACAGCCGCAGCGTCGGGGACGACAAACAACCTGAGCTCAGCCAGACTGAATACATAGTCCGGCTGGCCAAGGACGAGCCAGTAAAAGCGTACGACGAAAACTGCGTTACGCTTACCGGCCGTTGCAGCAAGACCCGTCGTCCGTACCTGATGAAGTATGAACGGCCACCAGCAAGGGTTTCCGGGCTCGATTTCAGTCTGAACCTGAACAGCTTTAATATTGCCGGATGCTATCCCATCGATGAGGACTATTTTGCGTGGTCAGATGCCACCGCTACCGGTTTGCAGGTAAATACCAGCGAACTGCATGGCGTACCGGGTTGCCCCCACTGCGGTAATGCCAGTGCGTTTGCCCTGTGCTCATGCGGAAAGTTGCTGTGTATTGACGGCCCGGATGACGTGATCTGCCCGTGGTGTGAAACAGGCCTGTCATTCAGCAATGATGGCGGAAACACTAACTTCGACGTAAACAGAGGGAGAGGTTGATGTCGCAAAATGCTTTACTTGAAGAGAAGATTATCCGCTTAGTTCTGTCTGAGCTGGGCCACCCTGTTGAAGGTGAGCGGCTTTTACTTCTATCGCAGGACCCATCCCTTACCGAAGAAATTATGCGGCTTAAAGAGCGGATTGAGAGCCTTGCACAGGGTTTATCTGCGCGGGTTAGCGAAGGTGATAACGACGCAGAGATTGCCGCCTCGTCAGCATCCAGTCTTTCCGATCAGCAACAAACGGTCGTAAGTGTTGCTGATAACCCGGGCATTGACGCTACCGATACATCAGCACTGCAACCCCTGCCAGAAAATGAGCCTCATCCTCCGTTCTGGAAGCTGATGCCTTATTACGAATTTGATAAACCAGCACAGAGGGAAGACGAAAACCTGTCTTCCCTGGTATTAAAACCCGGGCAGATACCGACAGGCCAGCAGCGGGCCAGCTTAGCTGTGCCACCTGCCGTTCCCCCGAGAGCTAAAATAACGATCCCCAACGCCCGCGCAGGCGAACGTTTCTCTTCGCCGGTTGCTATCGTTCTGGGTGAGGGCCAGCAGGCTACTGTCAGGGACGTTGTCTTTCCCCGGAACATTGGCCTGTCTTTTGACAAAGAACAGGAGTTGCTGACAGGTACTCCCACCGAAAGCGGCGATATAGAGCTTTCAGTAATCTGGTCATGCACGTCGCACGACGAATGTGAAACAAAACAGCTATTTATAATCAATCCCGATCCGAGAAGCCTGTGGAAGGTGGTAGAGCCACCAGCAGACGCTCCCTACCCTAAGTCCCATCTGGACGCTGCTGGCCTGGTCAGGGGTGATATACGTATTGCTGCCGCCAGTCGCCGGGGACGCTCTCATGAGCATGCCGGAAGCTTCAGAGATGACGACTTCTACATCAACCACTGCCAGGAAACAGGATGGTCTGTCATGCTGGTCGCAGACGGAGCCGGTAGTGCGGTAAATTCCCGGGAAGGCTCCCGGATTGCAGTCAAAACGGCTGGCGATTACCTTTTAAATCAGCTCAGTGGTGTGAAAGGCGTCCATTTAAAGCAGCACATCACGGCGTGGGAAGGGAGCGATCAGCAGGCAACAATAAACGCCATGCTTCATCATTTTAAACAGGCAGCTACGCTCGCGGTCAACAGTATCCAGAACGAAGCCATTTGTGCAGAACAACCTGTGAAATCCTATTCAACAACCCTTCTGGCAACTGTAGCGCTACGAACTGATAACGAGCTGTTTGCGACTGCATTCTGGCTTGGTGATGGTGCGATAGGTGCATACAGCCCTTCCGGTAAAGTCAGGATACTGGGAAATCCCGATAGCGGAGAATACGCAGGACAAACCCGTTTCCTTGACCAGAGCATTATCGCAGACCCCTCGTTTAGCGGCCGCATCAGCGTGGGTAAATGGAATGATGTATCTCACTTGATCCTCATGACAGACGGCGTCTCAGACCCTCTGTTTGAGACGGATAATGGGCTTCGCAGTGACGAAAAATGGACCCGTCTCGTTGATGAGCTCAACCCTGTCCTTACAGACGCCAGTATTGCGCCTGAGAGGTTAGGCGACTGGCTTAACTTTTTCTCCACAGGGAACCATGATGACCGCACTATTGCGGTGTTGTGGTAAGGGATACGCTTTTTCGGTGATCAATATGGCAAATATCGTTACGTGCAAAACAAAGGACGGCGAAACAGTCCAGTATGTTGACGAGGTAATTGGTTCGGGCTCGATGAAGGATGTTTACTTTTCGCCTGATAAATCATACGTCGTCGCTTTTTATCATAAACCGCAGAACGAGCAGGCCCGGGATCGGATTGATATGATCACCGGACGCTACAGGCAAAACATTTTTGGCCAGTCCGGAGGTGAATACTGGAAGGACCTGTTTTGCTGGCCGACCCATGTTGTTGAGCATGGGCATAAAATCGGCATCGTGGTTCCAACCTACAAAAGCTACTTTTTCTTTAAATACGGCTCTAAAAACGATGATTTTCTTGGCATAAAAGGTCGTGAAAAGGAAGGCAAATGGTTTGCCAGCGCCAGCAACCAGAACAAATTTCTCGACCCACGTGAACGAGGCAATACGCTTACCTATCTCAAGGTCTGTCTGCTGCTGACAAGAGCCGTCAGAAGGATGCATGCGGCAGGTCTCTGTCACAGCGATCTAAGCTATAAAAACGTGCTTATCGATCCAGAAATGGGACATGCCTGCATCATTGACGTAGACGGCCTGGTTGTCCCTGGAAAGTATCCTCCCGACGTGGTGGGCACCCCGGATTTTATCGCTCCGGAAGTGGTGAAAACCAGTCATCTTTCCAAAGAGGATCCGAACCGCGTATTGCCAAGCATTACTACTGACCGTCATGCGCTGTCGGTGCTTATCTACATGTATCTGTTCTTCCGTCATCCGCTACGTGGCGGAAAAATACATGACATGTCGGATGAAGTACGTGATGAGACCTTATCTATGGGTGAGAAGGCACTCTTCATTGAACATCCGACAGACAAAAGCAATGCAGTCAAAGTCAGTCAGCTATCGTCCTTTTCACTGCCCTGGGCTGACCCGGAGAAAATTCCTTACACCATCATGGGCCCTTATCTGACACCTTTGTTTGAGCGCGCCTTTATAGATGGCTTACACGATGCCACTAAACGCCCGACCGCCGATGAGTGGGAAAGCGCCCTGGTTAAAACAGTCGATCTGATACAGCCCTGCCAGAACAAGGCGTGTGAACAGAAATGGTACGTTTTCTCGGGTAAGACAAAGCCGGTTTGTCCCTACTGCGGTACGCCATACAAGGGTAAATTACCGGTTCTAAATTTATATTCTTCCCGAAAGGAAGGCAGTTATCGTCCTGACGACCACCGGTTGATGGTGTGGAGCGGGCAGTCAATCTATGCGTGGCATGTGAATCGCCTCATTGCGCCAAATGAGCGTACAACCGATTTGCAAAGGAAACGAGTTGGGTATTTTGTTTTCCATAACGATCAGTGGTGGTTAGTAAATGAAGGCATAAATGGGCTTATGTCATTACCGGATAAACGACAGATTGCCATTGGGGAAAAAATTGAACTGACGAATAACGCTCAGTTTGTTCTGTCAAAGGAGGAAGGCGGCAGGCTGGTCGTCGTTCAGTTAGTAGAAAACTAACGGACGCCCATAACGACTAAAACGTTCTGGCAGCATACTGAACCTGTTTAATGAATCACTATATTAAGCTGTGTCAAATTTAAGCTGCCAGAAAAACTGACTGTCTGTGCCGGATATGCGGTACACCTCCTGCGGCAAGGGTTTAATGCGCAAAGCCCAATTTATTTATAAGAGTGAATAGTTTTGTGGCTCTACCCTGCCGCTCTCCTTTCCTGTGTCATGGTTTTTAACATCTGAAATACTGACATTGTTAAGCCGGTGATTGTATAAGGCGATGCGGACAATCTCATGAAGATATTCAAGTTCGTTTTGTGTCAAGGACTGGCCTTCCTGGGTTTTTGAAATCATTTCCTGCCAGCAGATCAGTCTTTCGTAACTGACATGTTCGCTGTTTTCCAGGCAGTGCAACCTGAAATAGCGAAGGAACAAAGGAAATTCATCGGTCTGAGCGATGTCATAAGCCCGAACCGTTAACCGACACAGACATACAATCGTATCCTGCTGTAACCTGACTAACGCGTTATGACTGCCCGGAAGGATATCAGGCAATTTCATCTTACAGTCAGCAAGGCGCTGAAGAAGAGGCCCTTCCTCTGAAGGCTCCCGTCCCCGATACTCCTGAAGAGGTTCAGATTCAAGTTCATGCATTAATGGATGATATAGCCATTCCCGGGAACTGGTCTCATCAATGATCAGGCTTTCAATGCACTCACTGTATGTTGTTTTACGTCGCCCGAGCTGCACCTGACTGATTTCATATTCAATATCTGGAAGATCGATACGCAATGCGGCAACTCTTTCGGAAGGATGAAGGTGGTCAAAGGTTAACTTCGCAGAAATGCTACGATCCCTGTCCAGAAAGACGGCCACACATAAATCATTAACCTTTACGAACAGATCAGCTGTGCCTCCGAACATACTGCCGCTTCCAATAACCTCATTCAGTGAAACCGGCCCACCATCGTCGCCAGCGAGAAGATTTGGGAAACCAAGAACCTGGTGCTCGTTGATGACTTCAATAATTTTTCCCCGGATGGCTTCCATCAGACCATCACAGTCACCGGCTACAGCAGTACTGTGTGAGAAATGCCAAAGCTTGACCTCCCCCTGCTTTGCTAACAGATCAGTTTTGCAAGCGGGGCAGATGCAGTTACAGTCGATACCCCGGCTGACCTCTGTAATATCTAAAAAGAGTCCTGATTCTCTCTGGAGTCCAAATGGAATACCAAATGTGTAACTCTTACGCATGGCTGCACCCCGTTTTTGATAATTATTCAAACTATATCCGAAATAACGGAGGAGGATTTCTGTAAAACGAATTAAAAGAAATGATTTTTTAGTTTTCCAGATTAATGTTTGACAAGAATCAAATGAGAGCCTTACAAATATGGAGAGAGAAGTTTAGGTAAAGTAACTTTTATCACAACTTCTAAAATTAAGGAGAATATCGGATGTATTTAGCAGTGGGCTTGGCTTATGATTAAAGTCTTTCTCCGAACTTAATAAGAAAGTTAAAAAGACAGGCTATTACAGTGCCTTTAGCCCCGAAAGGGGCATAAACTATTTTCAAATCCAGACACAGTCTTTTTGTTGTGCCAATATCAATAATTACTCGCGAACAAAGGTCCACACACTCGCAGGAACTTTGTCATATAACTTTTTCATTGTCAGTTCAGCTTTACGATGATCATAAGCACCAGAAATTTCAAGAGAGGCGACACCCGAGTTTTTTTCACATAACCTTTCAAATACTTTTTCGAGCGTTTCGAACGAACTACACTTACGGAATTTCATTAAATAAGACTGCTTTGTGTCAGACATAATCAACCTTCTTTAGACAGGCCTCAACTGGCCAGGGATAATCTTAATATCATTTTTCACTTAAGCCTAACGATTTCACAACCTTTTTCGTTGTTTCCACCCTGTTCATAACCAGGTACATGAGTGCTAAAATGACTGTAAATAAAACCAGTGTATCCCGGTGAGCAGGATGAAGAATCAATCAGTGATCAGACAGTTTTCGGAAAGCGAATTGCATCAGCAGCTGGAAACGTTCGGCAACCATGATAAACAGCTTTCACGCTTGATCCGTTACTTTTCCCATCTGAGATACAACACAGCTAAAACCTATCTGCACTGGCTACGAGTATGGAACGAATGGTATCAGGCGAATGCCCGGTTGCATACAGACTGGCCAGTAAGTTCGCTCCCCGTGTCTGAGGAAGCTCTGCTGGCGTTTATGGGGCATCTTGAAGGCAAATTGTCACGAAGCAGCATAAACAGCTGTCTTCAGGCCTTAAACAGTATCCATAAAAAAGGGCTTAACCTGCCCGGGATTATTACGTCTGAAGCATGGTACATGCTGGAAGCCTTAAAACAATCGGAAGCCCGGAAGCGAAAGACGACTAAACAGGCAACTCCCTTTCTTATTGGCGATCTCAAGGCTCTGATAAAGTTACGCAGTACTACAAACTCAGTTCGTAAGCTTCGTGACCTGTGCCTGATCTGGACAGGCTTTGAAACACTGCTCCGTTCATCCGAAATTCGCCGTATACGTCTGAAAGATCTGTCTCTGGATAGTATGACCGGTGAATTTAACCTGACGGTATACCGTACAAAAACGAACATCAGTACACTTCTTACCTACCGGCTGACACGTCAGTTAACTAACTGCCTCTTGAGATTGATGAACCTTGTGAAAATGGATCAGCACAGTCATCCGGATGAATACCTTTTCCAGGCCGTAAATTTCCATGATACAGGCTATATGCCACCCGGCTGGAAGCTTCGGAGTAAAGGGAATGAGCTATCTGAGCTTCTTAAACGGCATAACCTGCCCTACCGTGCTAAACAAAGTCTTCTGAACGATGAAGATGAGGAAGACACTGTGGACGATGCCGGTATGCTCAGCAAAAATTCCCTTTTACGGGCATTTAAAGAAATGTGGAATGAGCTTTATCCAAATGAGACTAAAACCCGTTACTGGACAGGGCACAGCGTTCGTGTAGGCGGTGCGATACAGCTGGATATTGAAGGTTACTCGCTACCACAGATTATGGAAATGGGGAACTGGTCGAATGAAGAAATGGTTATGCGCTACATTCGCAATATTGAAGCTGGTAAAAAAGCCATGATCAAGCTTATGCGAAATGCCTTTGATGAATAGCGCCCTCACGGGCGCATAACTTTATTTTTTCTTGAACGGGTTAAGTCTGGTGAGATTAGAGAGTGCCCCTCCCGGAGGCAAAATTCCCGTCCTTTTATATTTGTACACGCCATTTAATTTCATTGTCTGGATTCCAAGATTAATAAGCGTGACAAGTTTAAGGGTATACAGGAGTGTAAATTGGGGAGCAACCTGAATAAAAACTAATAACAAGCCTGCACACATTACACGTAGCCATGCCGCGTACTCCATGCTCAGCGGACGCTTGAAATAGAATCTTTCGAGCAAATCAACTGTCTTATTACTGATCCACGCCGCCGCCACTGAGAGTAACAACACGATGCACACCATAATGCCCAGTTCCATTTTCACTCCCTTCTCTTTTAGTCTGTTTAAGTTGAGGCTTAGCCACAGTAGTTTTGTTTTTTGCTTTTTTCTTAGGTTTGGTATGGTGAAACAGAAAACAATCCACCATTACCCAACCATTTTTATATCGAGCCACCAGCATCTTCTGGCTGGGGTAATGAGCATGAAACAGCATTTTCACGTCCATGGTGCCCATCAACGACTGTTTGCGCTTTAGCTCATCCTCAGCCATCTGAAATTCTTGTAAGAATTCTGAAGACAGACGCTGACGCAGAATTCTTATGGCACTGGAGTTTTCATCATTCTTTGCCAGGTGCCCGAAGCGTACAAGTGCCTTGTGGGTTATCTGGATGGGTCCCAGATGAGAGCTGAGCTGTTCGTACTGCCAGAAGTAGGTCAAATCCACCTTAACCCAGCTGATGCTGTCCAGCAGAGCCTCGTTCATGATGGTTCCGGACATAGGTACCATTGTCAGCCTGGCCAGACGCATATGTATGTAGTCCGTAAGCAACCTCAGCGACTCAGGAACGTTTTTATTGAGTAGGAGATGCTGAAGCACCGGGGTTGCGGTCTGCCAACACAGATTGCGCCCGTCAGGCAGGAAAGCAAACTTTTGATCGTCAGGCGCAGAGTTCGAAGCGTTTTCCTTACGAAGCAAAAAATAATGGCCGCACAGCAGCTCTGCTCTTACCTGGTCCTCGTCAGGGTCATGTCGGGCTTTACTTAGATCAACGGTTAGCACAACGCGGTTAATCGCATCAGCGTGATATTTTTTTACCCAGACGCAGACACGATAGAGACGCTCATCGATTTTCTGGCTGGCTGTGGAAATCCATTGCATTGTTGTTCCTTAATTTTCGGGGCTGACAATGAAAATGCCCAGCTCAGCCCCCGGCACGAGTTCTGTATATTTCAGGCTCAGCTTCCGTTGGTTGGACGGACCCTGGCTGTTTTCAGGAGCCCAGTCAGAGAGCGTTTTTAATTGAGGTATGTTGCCTGCTGCGAAAATGGGCAAGGATGCTTTTACTACTGAATAATCAGTCTCAGCATATTTATTCCCGTTTCGTTCCTGCCCTTCAGGCCTAAATGCAAAAATGTGAGCAATCGGAACAGGGAAAGAGTTAGTTCGACAAAGGCGATAAGATTCGCCCTGCTTCAGTGGGTGAAATTCAAGACGGTGTAAAGCCTTATCGATATTAGACACGACATTCAAATTGGTAGTTGCTACATTTTTTACTTCTGAGGCTCTCCTGCGCTCCAACAAACTCACAAGTTGCTCTGCTGTTTTAACTTCCTGGTTTCGGTTTAGCCGCCATGAAAAAGTAACTTTTTTAAGCTGGGACTTGATGAAAAGGATATTTCTTGTTGAGTGCATAGCGACAAGGCCCGGGAGCTTCTTGTGCACTTTATCAAAACGGACATTCTTTTTATTATCGATACGCCTCATTGCCGCAGCAAAATCATTTTTTGCTTCGTTTATAGAAGTGATCAAGCTTTCGAGAAGATCTGCTCTTTCGGGGACAATGATTAGACCCGGGTATTTAGTGGTTACTTTGGTGGAATCATGACTTAATGACTCTATGTCATCCACACAGATGTCAGTAAGTGCCTGAATAATTTCCTCAACCGAAGCATCGTCTTTAATACTAACCCTGATGGGTTTAACCTGCTTCAAGCGCTCTTCTGTTCTAGATACGGTGGAGACAGTCATCAGGTTTGCCATCATCGGGGGGGTGTTCGAAAGAAAACACTTGAGCGAGTCGATGCGTTCCAGAATCTGGTCACGAAAATAGGGCAAATCGTCATAACTCATACGTTTCTCCAGGCTCATGTTATTTCCAATCAATTTTGCTGCCCAGGCTGACCTTGCAGAACATAAATGTCATGTAAACCTCTAAAGAAGTCATTTTGAAACAGCTTTCACAGCATGCGATTTATGTTCGATAGGGCTCATGAACAAAGGATGATAATGGAGACGCCATGGATAGTGGATAGTCTTACCCACCTGGGTGATCCGATTGAGGCGAAAACGACCATTTATACAGTCAACTGACCAAAGCCCGGGAGAAACTAACCTCTTCCAGCGGTAAAAAGAGAAACCTGCAACACAGAGGTCATGCTCCAGGAAATGTTGAGTTTCGACGACGCGAACTTTTATCAAAAACCCCAGCATTGGCGAAAACCAGATCAACAACCATGTTGGCGGCAGGATGACTTTGTTCAGGAGATGATCTGTCATAAGCAAGGCAGATAACATCAGAAAACTGATAGTCAACCACAGGGCCATCCAACCGGCCCATACGCGGCTCTGACAGGGTTTCCATTCGAGAAGAAAAAGTTTTTTATGCATTCTGCCCCGCCTAATTTTAATGTATTGCCGAAGTATGCTGCATCATGATGGTGGTGCGGGGAAAGATTTCAAACTTCCACAATTCTGAAGCCGTGTTCCAACCATGAAAGATCCCGTCTCCACAGCGAGTGTTAAAAGCAAGAATTTCATCCCTGACCTGGTAAGCGAGCACTTCTGGCATATCAATAAACTCAGGTAAGGAAAGAAGAATTCCATGGATAACTTCTCCGGTTAACTTACTCATAACCTCTTCCTCAGACAGGGCAGCGTCCGGGAACAAACACAACGGAAGTGAAAAACAACATAGGTCAAGACCAATAGCAGCCCTTCCTGCGTCGTAGCCTTCTTCATTAACGACAAAACGAAAGAATTTTTCTGTCTCACCCCGTAATGATGACGGTCCTTCAGACGGAACTTCAATACCACTGAAGACTTTATCGGTCCAGTTGGTAAAAGGACTGGTGAAAACCCAACAAATTAAGGATAACGCCAGCTCTTCCTTAAACATACGTTCAGTGCCGGTAGTTCTGGAAAGTTGCTTTTGAGTACTCATGTTTTACCTGTTGCATGAAATTATTGATGTTATATAAACACAACCGGCATTTTATCTAATAGGTTTGAAAACACTAAAAATCGCAAATGCTGGTACCTTTCTGTTTTAAGAGATTTTCAAGGTAAAGTGAGGCTAGATCAATTGGCTGGTTCTCTTCAAGACAGGCTCGCACAAGATCTTCAATAGAGACCGAATCAACCCCCCTTCCCTGTAAAATTTCTTTAGCAGATGCCAGCGTTTTATGAACGCTTCGACTTAGTTGTAATCTGACTTGTGTGCGGGTATCAAAAAGACAATCTTCTGTGACACTTTGTGAAACGGTTCTACTCATTGAAAAATCACTCCATTTCTGGGATCGAATGAAAATTAACAGCTATAGATGTATCAGGTTTCCCATTTTCTACGATACTCAACCACGTACGCGCTGAGATTTGTTGTTCACAGACGAGTATGTAACCTGTTCCCTGTTGATGATGTAGCTCAAGAGCTTTTAGGATAGGCTCTGAATGAGGTCCGAGAGCATCACGCGTGTGAATAAGCGTTTGCTCTGGCAATACGTTGCTAAGCATAGACAGCAGAACATTACGCTCATCCTCATTATCCGACAAAACAAGAATTATACGAAAACCCGTTTTTATACGAAATCTGATTTCTGAAACTAACTTTCTTAATCTTAATTTATATATGACCAGGCGGAATCGAGTCATCAGTAAAGAGACCACTGTGAAGATAACGATTACTGCGCCATATTTTGACCTGTAGAACCACCAGTTAAGGCCTCCAGCAACTATCAGGATTAACATTAAAATTAAACTCCCATAGAAAAAAAGTGCTGGGTAGCGAGTTGTCTTTCCTTCAATTAGTGCTGAGGCAAATATCAAAATGGATATTCCGTAAATTACCCAGTCAAAAATACTTTCTCCAATCATTCTTTAGTGAACATCCTTAAAAGTGGAAATGTAGGTTTATGGGTTTATGCATTTTCCTGATGGCCTTGACAACCAAGGATTTCACAGAAATTGTCACAGTGTGAAGCTGTAACAAAGCGCTCTCCACGTTCGAATCGCTCAACCAAATCCTTTCTTACTTCACTTCCAGGTTTCTGGAAGATGTACTCAAGCTGGAGATCCTCGGCCGTTGAAAGTAGTCGTTCTATGCTGAAATCAACATGGTAAAAGCAAAACTGATTATCAACCGGGGGAAAGTTGCTTTTGGTACTGTTCTCGTTTTTGGATTTTAGTTCATTCATGAGCTCTCCTTGGTTGAGAACAGTATACAAATCTCTTTAGGGATTTTTTTTCGTTAATAGCACTTTTTTGAGTTTAAAGAGTATGTTCATACCAGAGCATTAGAGGCTACGAAAAGGATAATGGAATTAGAAAGATAGATTTTAAGTGGTGATGTAAGGTGGGATAGGTAGAAGAGGAGTAGACGCTTGTAAGCGAGGCAAAAAAAAGGCACGGAAACCGTGCCATAAGAGTATGTGAGAAAAAATCAAAATCAGGGAAAGAATCAAGCAGCTTGTGAAACTGAATCTCCAACTGCAAGATTTAAATTTCTTAGGTTATCGAAAACTTCAGATACTAAGTCATTACGGTCGTGGATTTTAATCCGCCCACCGGTTAACTCTGAAACATAAACGGTATGGCAGAGGTCAGTAACCACTTCGCCGTATTCATCAACGACTTCCAAAGATGCAATCATCGGAATATAAGAAGCCGCAGCATAGCTCTCATAAATACTTATTATGGAGTCATTGTTGCGTCGAGAAATTACCCTACCAGAAGGTAAAGCCTCATCTTCCATATAGCAATCAGATAGGTCCTCACAGAAGTCATTTTCTTTAAGTGAAATATTAAGGGTCAATTCACTGTTGATAGAGCGTGAATAAGAATATTCACTCAGTTTATAGCAAGCCAAACTTATATCACTAAAAGTTTCATAAGCTTTATAGAGGCTCGATGTTATAGACTCAGATACAAATGTTATTAGTCCAATAAAATGAGTATCCCAGAACTGTTGCAAAGCAAAACGGGCAATCATAACCTGACCATCAACCTGCATCAGTCTGTTATATTCATCCCGGTCATAACCTTTCGACTGAGAAACATCATTAGACATGCTAAGAACTTCACTACAAACATCATCATATTCAAAACGGCTAGTTGCAAAGTGTTTTCCTGAAATCTCAAGGTACTGACCAGAGACTGCGTCAAACACCTCAAGAAAGTAACAGAGTCGAGATTTTAAAGATTCTCTGTTTAAAGCTTCTATTTCATTCTCAGAGATACTATCGACATATAAATCAACAGCATTCTTGAGTTCAATAGCTTTGATATTACAGGTAAAAGAAAGCTCGTCACTTTGACAATGGCAAACACTTAATACTATATCCGCCTCATCAAAATCTATGCCAAGATAGCTCAGAACTGCTCGGACATAGTTTTTATCATCAGATGAATGTGTCATATACACTACCTCAAATTTGAGAGGAAGTGCCCCAGAAGGGAAGCGACTTCCCCACTGGGTTAGATAAAAGTTTGGTTAAGCTAAAAGAAGATGCCAGCGACAGATTTTACATTGTCATAGACAAGTGTCTTCAGCCAACCAAAGTTACTTTTTTGGACTGAAGCAAAAGGATCATTGAGACGCGTTACGAAAATCGTCAAAAGCTTCAGTTATTAGTAATGTGCGATCAGTTACTCTGTATCGGTCATTACTTTCGAGAGATACGTAAGTTGAATGCGAAGAATCACAGACAACACGCCCTCTTTTATTGATCAATCTTACTTCCATCATCACCGGCACATTGATAATTGAAGCAACATCGGTATAGAGGGATATGAGGGCATCATTGTCACAATATAACGCCCCGTTCCCATCAAATGTATCGTTAAACTTAATATATATATCTGGCATATTTGCCGGATAATCATCAGTATTGAAATCAATGCATAACTTTAAGTCATCATTAATACGGCGATTAATCTTATGCTGCCCAACACGTACAAAGCCATGTTCAACAGCTTTGATAATCCTTAAAGTTTCATTAAGACAATCTGTAATTCTTTTCTCGACAAATGAGATAAAGTCACCAAAGTCGGAATGAAAAAACTGTTTAAGTGCAAATTTCGCAACTAACACTTTCCCATCCACCTTCATTTTATCGAGATAAAGATTTCTTATAGCATCAGTAGAAGAATTAGCTTTAGATAACTCTTCACAGTCATTAATAATCATTGAAACAATATCAATAACTTTAACTGGGCTTAAAGTATTACTATATCCGCGAATATCAAACGTAAAAAATCCGAAATTCTTAAATACTCCAAGAAAATAAATTATTTTTTGTTTCAAAAGAATAGAATCGGAGTAAGATGCGTTGTGCTTTATTAGTTCAGATATGTAGAGATCCAACATACAATTTAAATTATCGATATCTACATCGTAATCAAAGGTTACTTTGTCGAACGAAGTATCAGATAATTGAACGGTTATATCGTCAGCGGGAACATTAAGGCCTAAATTTTGATAAAGAAAGGCACTAACAAATTCCACGTGGTCAGATTCTTTAAACATTTACACTACCTCATGACTAAAAAGGAAGTGCTTCCCACCGGGAAGCAAGTTCCCGGATGGGTTAGATTAATTATAAAAGAGTTCTTCAGAAGGTACATGCATTTCTGGTTTGAACTGTTTTAAGGAGTTGTTTATAGCTTTTCGATATAACCCTGAAGAGTGTGGCTTAAACATTTGATATTCCGTAACGAGCAGAGGAGACGTAAAGCATCCTAAGTTCACTAGTGAAATATTTGATGTTTCTTCACAAACATCTAATTCAGCGTATATCCGCCTCTTCATTACCCTGCCTGCTAAATAGCGACGAACATGATTTATAAACTTGTCCGCATCTGATATAGAATTAACTATATAATCAGATGTGACTATCTGATTAGATACAGTTTCAGGTATAGCTTCGGCTATTATTTTTACGTTCATTTCATAATCAACACTATGGAAGCAAGCAAGAATTTGTGGCTTCGCGCTTTCTAAAATCTTTTCAAGAACAGAAAAAATCAGAGAGAACTCGTTTAAAATTCGCTTTTGTATAAGTCCATGTAGATGTTTTATGAAAGGAGAACCGTGTTCAACAAGGCCTAGTATAAGATCCTTAGAGGCCAAATCTGAGCGGTAATAAACGTATTCTAGATTATCCCGGTTAAATCCTTTGATAAGCAAATCAGGCTGCTCTGAGACCAGTCGTAAATGAGTTGAAGCTATAGAAACTTCAAAACGAAAGTTCGCGAGATTTACAGGGCCTGCTTTTAATGTAGCCGCTTCGGAAAAATAAATGAAAAGAGGATGCAAATCATCGTTACCACAGTAAAGATGGTCTGCGCCCTTAAGATATTTCACCAAATGAGGTAGAAAAGATATTACTGGAATATCAGCCACAAATCGAATATGCCGAAATGGTTTTGAATCCAAATATATATTTTCCACTACAGCGCCAACAAAACCCATTTTAACAAGAATAGATTCAACTAACTTTTGTATCGCATTCATTTAAATACCCTCTTAATAGAGGGATTTCTCCCAAAGGGAGAAATCCCTATGGGAGAAAATAATTTTAATTAATAATTGTAGCGAAGCGCATGTTCTTTTTCACTAAGATGGTTTTCATATTCCGACTTACCAGAACTTAAACACTCTTTGAAAAAGACCTTTGAAAAATTCTTCAAGTCACTTCGGTTGTTAATTTCTTTGTCAGACATCAACTTAGCTGAGTGTGAGGTATCCACAGGCCCCAACCACCATTCATATTTAATATAAACACAATTGGTTTTTGTATGTCCATTTAGAAATCGTTTTGCATTTCTAAGTATTTTTCTACAACCGTTAAGGTCTGAAAGTAAGATATCTGGAGCAATGAGCTCTTCCAGAATATGACCAGGTAAGCCTTTCCTAAAAAGCTCAACATCGTAACTACAATACCAGTCACGATAATTAAAAGCTTTAATAAGTCTTTCAGGTGTATCCAAAGATATCTTATTCAGGATTTTTAATGCAAAGCATACAGCATCTTTTAACAACTCGTGCACCTCAACATTGATAAATGAGAAAAACGAGCTTAATTCTTTCTCTAAGGAATTATACAACTTACCGTAAATATCCTGAGAAAAAAGATACTGCAATCTTTCTTTATTATAAGTGCAATTCGAAATTGAATAGACTTCTCCTCTTTCGATTTTGCACCCTTCCCTTAAAACTATAGGAAACCTCAAATGGTTAACAATGAAAGAATGATTCTTTCTTTGCTTCAAAGCATCTAATTGAAATTTCGTAATTTCCTCCAGATTTGCATCTTCAAAACCTGGAAAGGGAATATCACAGAAACAAGAACTATATGCTTTTGCTGATTCATACATAAACTCCAGTGAAACATCAGCATCAAAAGACATACCAGAGAACATGCCCTGCCCATTGTCTAAAAATGTAATGTTTTTAACCTGTATTTTTTTATGTTGAACAACCAAAAAGGCATTAATGATTTTTTCGATAATTTTCATGTGATCCTCTCTCAATAAAAAAGGGATCACTCCCATATGGGGTGTGATCCCCACATGGGTATAATTTAATTAAAAATCTGTAAGACCTAAATCTTTATTTCTACCACAAACTGTAGAAGATATAAGACGTTTTACTCGCTTTCGAGCACTTCGGCCTGACGTATCTTTCAAGTACATCGGTAATGACAATGATGAGATTTGATTACTTCGCTTATGATGGCAGACTATATAGCCCTGCCTCCACCCCGAACGCACAAACTCACGGATGCGGTTAATATATGCCGAAGCTTGAGATTTTGTACTTATCGATTCAGAACACTTTAAGTTCTGTTCGATAGAGTAAAGCTCAGCCGCCATTAATTTCACCTCATACAGGTCATCCCCATAACTTATAGTTTTCAACAGCTCTTCCTTTTCCCGAATGAAAAATACTTGCTGCATTCCAAGGATCAGGTCATAGGCCTCTCGAAAGAGGTCGATAAGCTTATTACGAACATAAATCATAAACTCCTCAAAGTGCTGAAGCCAGAAATAAGCCGCATTACTTATTTGTGAATTGTGAGAACAAACAAGCCCTTTAGCAAGCTCGACCTCTTCCTCCCGAAAAGTAAAGTTACTTTTCTTAAACCGACTTTGTTCAAAAATGCTTTGATGCATTTCTATCCATACAGAAACAAAACCGAGGGATTCAAATTCTTCGTTTAACAAATGTAAACTTTCGAAGATTTTCTGAATTTCGATCCCGATGTCATATGACAGTGGACATTCTTTTATAGAATAAACATAACCGGGTAGGAAGTGAGATAAATGCTCAGTTCGCAAATATAAACTGAATTTAAGTTCTGTCAGTGGTTGTTTCAAAGATAATTTAGATGATTCGCTTATATTTACTGGTTCAACACCATTTCTAATCAAAATAGCTTTTACCAGGTCCGTAGCTAACTTCATACAGCCTCCAGTCGTTATTGAGGCCTCCCTGATGCAGGTTGGCCATCAGGGAAAATATGTAAATCAATTAGCAACCAATCAGACCGTTGCCATTACATTGTCAATGTATCTGACAAGGGATGGGCGGTCGTCCTGTAAGGCAAAACGGCGAAGGTCATCAAGATTATACGCAGGAAGATAATCAGCGTAACCTCGAATACGAAGGTCCTCAACCACAACTTTTATATACTCAAATCGTCCAAGATTTCCTTTTAATGGGGGTTTTCCTGGACTAGACAGCATATCGTCTGCTTGCTCCCATGTGATTTCTTTAGCTTCACCACTATGTAGATCAAGATGGACATATATGAATGACTTATAATCTCCACGGCAACGAAGATAATATTTCGGATAGAAATATTTGTCACAACGCAACAAACACGTTCCTGAAGGACGAACTACGTACAACAGGTTTCTGTCATTTTCTAATATGCCATGTTTCAAAATCGTTATATCTATCTCATTATCATGCAGCAAATAGCATGACGATGGTTCATTGACGATGCGCGATTTTATAACAGCAGCAAATTTATTAAAAACTTCGTTAGTTTGAAAATTCATTAAAATGCTCTCCGATGTAAAACGACGAGCATCACCATAACGGTAATACTCCCGTTATGGGTTTTAATAGTTTATGGAATAACCATGTCATACAACCGACCATAGCCAGTAGTACCGCACATTTATTTAACTGAGCAAGCATCTCAGCCGTGAAAAGACCTTAAAGGCAGGTAATTATCACGAAGGAAAGCGGTTATCTTATCAATACAATTTAAAAAATAATATTGATAAGATAACCCCCCCCGCAAAATGCGGGGGAGTTATCGTTGTTACAGCTGATTAAGACATTCAGGAGCCCAGTGAATCGGGAATCCATCCTGCCCTGTTAACTGGAGAACATCGTTCCAGTCGATACCCTTTTTCCCATCAGGAATATCTTGTGCTGGTTCGAAGACTTCAATTGTCAGCTTTGATGCGGGATATCGTTTAGCCAAAAACTCAACCATGCGGCTTTGAAGTCGCTGAGCAGCTTCGATACCGGCACGAGTGCCTTGTGAGTTAGCAATATCCTTATCCGCCCAGATATAAAAGTTTATATATTTTACATCCGGCGGAGGCAGTAAAAAATCAGGAACAGTAACGTTTTCAAGGCACCATGCGGAGCTGGCTGCCCAGCATGGTGTTGAAGTCGCTTCTACAACAGAAAGCGCATTCTCGATCCCTTCAGCCACTCCCAGTGTCCAGGTCGAACTACCTGAATCATAGTGAGGGTCAAACAACTGAATTGAGCCACCTGTCATATCGGCAGGAGGCTTCATCATCAGCTTTGGATTTTCTACAGGTGCCTTATCACCGTTTTTGTCTACGTATGTTCTATGGATAGTCAGAGGCCGACCTCGGGTGTCACGATAGATTGCAATCATTCCCGGATAGATAATCGATTTCTGCTTATCTTTATCCCAATAGTAGATCCGGTTATTAAAGCCTAAATCCTTTGGTAAGTGACTCAGTAAGCGGGAGATCCCACGATTACGGAGGTACAAAGCAACAGGAGTATTAGGCTTTATTTCACCGGTATAGTGATACATCACATCAAGTTTTCGCATTCGCTTTGCCACTTCCTCTCGGTCAAGAGTTTCTGTGGCACGAACTGCTGATTTATAGCGTCGTTCATTTTCAATGTCGGCGTCAGTTAACGGAGCATGCAGATCCATCCCGAAAAAATCTGAGAGAATCTTTTTGCAAGTCTGCGTTTTACTTAATTCATAATATTTCGCCAGAACATCAATTCCGTCGCAAAACTCATTTACCGGAAAGTCATTATGGATCGCACATCCGGTATAAAGGTCTTTTTGCCGGAAACGAAACTTCGATTTCCCTGCGCCAGTAAACGGGCAAGGAACCTGGCTCGGGGCTTTTGCACAAGCGTCTTTGAAAGCAGGTATTCTTTCGAATATATACTTCCAGCCAGACACTTCAGCAATTCGAGCATGAACGAGTTTAATAAAGTGTTCAGATACTTCCTGTGGTTTACGACGAAGAGCCGGGGATGCATAAGTCATGATGATCTCTCTTATCTGGCATTGTGAGTTTCTCAATGCCTTCTGCGGTGCAGAAGACAGGGAGAAACCCACAACGCAGAATTTAAGAAAGAGGGCCCGGGGGCCCTCAACATTTATGCTTCAGTCGTGAAGCCATTATTCTCAAGACGCTGTATGTAGTTATCTACAAGTAACGCAGCCTGCTGGCTATTACCCTCCGCTATAGTGACTTCGCGGAAGATTCTTTCCTGAGGGCTATCATTGCTTATAACTTCACCAACACGTCCGAAAATACGGACTTTATGCATCGCACCGACTTTTTCATGTTCTACACGGTAAGTTTTTATCTGAGTCATATTTTGCTCCTTATTCCTTCATGGAGCAAAAAGACCCACCGGGGCCTTTTTGCCCCGATTGGGTAGAGTTTATTAAGAAAGTATTTGATGAACTAGCTTACTGACTTCAATAGACAATAAAGAAGTATCATCAACTGTTACGAAAGTGTCCGTTTCAAAACCAATTATTTCATCAGTCTTAATACCAACACCAACGATTTCTATTCCATTACATTTAGCCTTTTCCATAACTTCGACGATAGTAAATTCCGATTTATTCGGATAACCATCAGTTATAAGAAAAATTATTTTCCTATCGAATTGGCTGTCAAGTAACAGATCAACAGCTGCCATTAAAGCAGATCCCGTAGGGGTATAATAACCCTTACATCCAAGAGTGAATTTCGATAGAGATTCCTCAACGCTTTGATCAAACGTTTTGATAATCTCAAATTCACTTTCCTTGAAGGGAAAAACTATATTGGAGACATGCATTTTTGACAAACTTTCAGCGGCCATCGATAAAGCAAGATCTGACTTAATGGCATGAATATATCTTTCATCATTAGCCATTGACGCTGAAATATCACGAACTAATACGAGGCCAACATGCCCTCTATTTTTAGATTCGCTTTGAGCTCTGAAGACATCACGAACTCCCATTTGTGACAGAATTAATCGATTTCCATCGAAGGTAATTCCACGCTCATGAGTTTTGTTTCGGCCACGCATTTTAACCTGCTGTAAAACAGACAAGTCGCTACCGATTGAATGACTCAGAGACAAAGCCTCATTGTAAACATTCAAATCGATAAGGAGATCAGGGATATCCCATTCAGAAGCACCGAATTCGGCTTTCACGTCATCGGATACTTTTGATGCAATACCTTCAATCTCTTTAGCCAAAGCATCGTGATAATCTTCGCTATCCTCATCACTGCTAAGAAAGGCATCCAACAAATCTGCCAGTATCTCCCATTGAGCCGATGAAAAGTTACTTTCATCTTCAACGTTAGTCGAACTGGCTTCATCTGATTCACTCTCGGAAGGGTTAATCGCATCAGTATCGTCTTCAATAATGTTATCACCCGTGGGATTGCCACCGGTGGGTTCATTATTTCCCTCGTTATCTTCAGCAAGTTCTGAAGGCTCAGAACATCCCTCTTGAGCAAGATCAGCGTTATCGGAAGTATCTGCCTGACCTTCACTATCGTCCTCAGAATCATCCTCACGACTATCAGTCGACGTAAGCGATTTATCTTCTGATTCGGTATCGGTATCGGTCTCGGATTCATCATATGCCTCCTGCTCCTCCTGCTCTGTCTGCTGCTGTTGTTCCTTTGCCTCATCCCGCAGTCTCTCTAAAAGAGCCAGGGTCTTACGAGCAAGGGATTCACAGCCCTGAGTATTTTCACAACCAAGAGCATCATGAAAAATTTCCTCAACATCAGAAATTACTGGAGAAAGTATCTTTTGGGCATAGTCAAAAAACGGATCGAGGGTTTCTTTGTGACCTACCTGCTGAAGGACTTTTACTCGCAATGAGTTAAGCAGATACCACTCAATAAATAGGACAGGATTTTCCGGACGAGAAGATATATCAGGAGTCATCCTTCCGGCTTTAACCATCAGTGCGTAAGTGGCTGCAAGCCGCCGCTTTGCATCCGGATAATCGTTACCAACCTTCTCTTCCATCTGTACATCATCGAACAGATTTATAAGCCCGGTAAGACGTTTTGCCCTGCTATAAGCTTTACGTTTCTCAGCGAGGCTCTCAAACTCTGCATTCATTCCGTCATCGAAGCGTGTAAACCCTTCAGATGACATGAGAACACTATTAAAGGCGTCACTGTAAACCTCACTGACGGTATAGCGACCATGACCAGCTTCATGACAGGTAAAACCTTCAATCAGACTGACAAAGTCATCATCGCTATAATCGCCGTTTGGTAAAACACAAACTTTATTGACAGGATCAAAATACGGTCCTTTGGTATTGTCGTCTATTACAACTCTTACATCGCCTAAGCCGCTAATGACTTTTGCTATATTCTGTAAACGCTTAATATGGCGCGGCGATGATTTAAGATCTAATTTCATAGAATACCTCTTTATAAAAAAGGGGTACTCACCCAGATGGTGAAGTACCCATCTGGGGTTTTTAATAAAGCAAACAGTTACCAGCCTTTGAGCTCGATATCAAAACCATTTTCAGCATTGTCTTCCTGTTGCGAAACTGATTTCTCAGGTTCAGCTACAGAATCAGTGTTTGAAAACGTGCTGTTTTTTATATCGTTCTCTACGACAGGTTCAACCTGAAACACATTTGTTGAATCTAAAATAGCTTCAATACCTGTGTTCTGTAGCGCGTTCGGTTCTGTTTGTGAGCTTTGATTAAATGATCTGGTAATAGATTCCAACCAGTCAGTAACCTTTTGCTCTCCTGAAATAATACGCTTTAACATTGAAGCATCACTCATGAAATAAAACCACTGCTGTAACACCGCAACGTCGCGAGGTTCAGAAATGGCACCTTTAGGTAAATTATTCATTATGTGTTTTATAGCTTCTGCAAGTACTGCCGCCTCTTTATGTATAAACATGAAGCTAATGATCTTATTTTGCATTTGCTTCAGTCGGTCAATAGTACTTGAGCGCAAATTATTATTTTTACTAATTTTTTCATAAACCCTCATTGCTTCTTCTGCCAGATCTGTTATCAATTGTTCCTGATAGTAGTCCTGGGTTTCATCACCTTCAACGCTAATAGGCGTAAAAGGAATAAAGTGAGCAATATTAAATCTAAAGGATTTTATGAAATCATCTTTAGTTAATTTCAACTGATCAATCAAAGAAGACATTCTTGGGCTTCTATTTTTTTCAGCCTCAATATGCATCTCATAATTGTCTACAACGTTTTGAATACCTGCCTGAAACTCTCGTTCAATCTCTTGGGCCCCTTCCAGAAACTCTTCCATACTGGAAACTGGTAAAATCCACATATTGCTATAGCGGATGCACAAGCGTGAGCAAAGGGTTGATATTCTGCTGGTAATCGTACTTTTGAAGCTAAGGGCTTTTATGTCAATCCAACGTACTTCGCTTTTAGATACGCTTTTTTGATCCGTAATATCATCTCCATCATAAGACAAATCGATTTTATCGGTTCGACGCGATCCTTGACAGCCACTTATTTCAATTTTTGTTATAACTGCACCTTCCAGTAAATCTGGATATGATTTTGCAAAATTCTCAGAGATTTGTTTTGCAGATACTTTGTTAAGCATTGAAGTATTTAAAGTCATGGGTTTCTCCAAAAAAAAGGGGAAACCCTCCCCAACGGGAAAGATTTCCCGATAGGGTTGATATTAAAGCTTCTCTGGTGCAATTAAAAGAATACCGGGAAACTCAGCGGCAACATCATCATTGCCCATTGCTCCCTGATACATATAACCTTTTAATTCCATTTCTTTAATTAGACCTTCCATATTTATTTTACCATCATGATAAAACAATAAAGAATAGTCGTTATTCAGTTGCATAAGTCCAGTAAAATTAGTTCCGTTTTTTGCTATAGCAATGGTAGCAGCACCATCCGTACTTAAAAACGCACTAAATTCAAGATGGGATAACTCTGAGATACAAATATCAGAGGTTTCATAACAAATCCCATCTAACTCGACTTTTTTGCTGTGAAATACTCCAGCGATTTATCCTTGTCTTCGCCAAGAGAAAGATCTATAGCTTGAAGAACAAGATCGACCACATGTAAAGGTAAAGCAGAAGCAAAAGCTATTTTGAAAGTGTCAAGAAGACTAAAGGTTTTTAACGTCATCGACGTGCCAACCCAAGCTACTAATTGACGAATATCCATCACACTGTCTTCTGTACCAGAGTCATTTACTGCAATCGCTACTCTTACGAACTTCTCAATGACCTGAAAAGGCAAAGAGCTATATCGTTTAGTAAGCACA
The DNA here is from genome assembly GCF_049238215.1 of Enterobacter cloacae complex sp. IR5441. Taxonomy (NCBI): domain Bacteria; kingdom Pseudomonadati; phylum Pseudomonadota; class Gammaproteobacteria; order Enterobacterales; family Enterobacteriaceae; genus Enterobacter; species Enterobacter cloacae complex sp. IR5441. The sequence goes on along the minus strand of NZ_JBMKIA010000026.1, from coordinate 20,290 downwards.
TTGGTTAAAGCAACTTTGTCGGGCTTCTCCATTTCAACTATCAAGAACCGCTTTATAAAAGCTGCATCTTGACGTTGAGAAGAAACGAACCGGCGAGCGCCTCCACTCATGTTTGTGTTTGCAGTACCAATAAATCGCGTGTAGCCATTAGCAGTTATAACCTCACCACCATTAGCACTGAGTGACCAGGGCTTACGTTCAATGGGCATGTGAAGTTTTGCTGCCGTATCAGGATCGATTTTGTCCACTTCATCCAGAAGAATGAGGTGACCATTACGAAATCCCGTTACCAAATCGCTGTGTACAAAACCTGTATTACCACCATTAAGACTGCGCTCACCTTCAAGCTCATCAACTCGAATATTGCTGTTGATCTGCTTAATTGTCAGCGGCCAATTCATCATGTGGCTAATGTACATTACCATTTCAGTCTTGCCAGAACCGGACTCACCTTTAAGACACACACTTAAATCTATATCCGGACTGATAAGCAGTTTAACCACTTGTTCAAGTATTCGGGGATTTGGTATGTAGTCTTTGTTCAGCGGAGCTCGATACGAGGTTTTAGTTTTGAAAACAGGCACAGCCATCTTTGGATCCATTTCTGGAATACCAAAAAGGTCCTTTGCTAGAACTAAAAGATACTCACCTTTATCCACATAATGTTTTAACTTTATAACATCCGGGGAAAGAAGAGCTTCTAATTTTTCATAAGCATCAGAAGATGTTTCATTTAACTTCATAGCGGCATTAGACATTTTTAACTCCGGTAAAATGCAAACACCGCCCTCTGGCAGATGTTTGCCAGTGGCATTTTATTTGAGATTCATTTGGCAAATAGTTGCCATCAGTTTCCTGATTTGAGGCACATTATAACCAAGATGATTTCCCACTATTTCAAAAGCTTCAGACATGATCCATTCAAAATGATTTTCGAATATTGGATTTATTTCTAACTTGCCAAAAGCGTTTCGTTTAGTTAACAGATCACATGAAACAAGCTCGTCAAACAACTCTAATGTGGATTTAAAAGCTTTTATGTAAACATCCATAATTTCCCTGTCAGTCCATTTAACAGCCAGTTTTTTTTCTGACATTAAATAATCCTGATCAAAGAAGATGTCCCAGCCCATATCGTCATTGCAATCATGCAAAATGATTTCATCATCATTCCTGCATTCAGCTAATTTCGTGTTTTCACTAATCGAACGATGCGAATGATAATAGAGCCATGATTTTAATTCCGCTCTAAATTCACATGCATCAAGTCCATGAGATAAACAAGTGTATTCAAATGATTTTGACATATACCACCGTGTTTCAGCTTCTAAAAGTGGATTCACTGTGATATTACCATTGTCATCTTTGAAGAATAACTTTCTCCTCAACACTAGTTCTTTAATGATTTCCAAAGACTCTTCCATAGCGGATAGAAAAACAACATACACATCCTCAGGGGTCCATTCTATTACCAGACCACCCAAATCTGGGTTATATTCTTCAACCGAATATAGATAATCTGTTTCTGCTGCAAAATTAATTGTATGCAAAATCTGATTTTTAAGTAATTTGGATTTTTCATAAAGGTGATTTTCACGCCTTTCAGAATCATAATTTATCTCAGAAATGTTACTTTCATCTGATTTAAAGTTTAATCCGGACGTGTATGCATCATTTAAATGCTCTTTGGGTGAATCAACTATTTGCGTTATTTCATCTTCATCTATATCGAATATAGAAAAAAAACTAAGTTGATTACTACTTATTGCAGTAGCCCTAAATTTTTGTTTCATGGGGACTCCAAAAGGAGAAATCCCATGAAGGGATTTCTCCCCTTTAGGGTGGGTTTAATGTCAGATCTGATTAAAGCTACTTTGTCCAAAACCTTTTAGAGGTTTAGGTATGTGAGCCAACTTACTTGTTGCTACCACTATCATGTAGTCAAGAGGATGTTCTCTCCCTTCAATCATAATAGTATCGACAACAATATAACCGGAGACCATCAACTCATCACCCTGATTTATACCAGTGAAACAGGTTGAATACATTTCAGGCGACACCTTGATTTGAACTGAAAATTCTCTCTCAGTGATTTCACCATCAACTTCTGTCTTCATCCTATTTTTGAGCTTTATTAACAAACCTATACTCTGGTCAGTCATTTTTTTCTCCACAGCACTGATAACTATCCCGGACACTTTTACTTCATTGATATATTCAAGATATGACATTTTCCGCTCCTCGATTTGTTCAAAGAGAAGCCCCGTTAGGGTTCCCCCTTAACAGGATTAAATAAATTTATTAGTTACATACATGAACGTGCAGACTACCAAACAGGCAATTCCGGCAATATGTAACCAATTTCTTGTTGGTTTAGTTGGTGCAATCGCTAAAGAGTTCTCCAACTTCTCTGTTACAAGACGTCGATTCTCTGCTTTAGCCGCATCATCTAAATATTGAGTTTCACGCTTAGCGAGAGTCTCAATTTTCGATTTTATTGCATGGTCCCATCCTTTAGTTTCAAAAACGCTTAACTCACTAAAGGTGTGCGTCATGAGATCTTCTGGGAAACCCAGTTTTTTCATTAACGGACGAATGGTATCATACATTTTTTCTACATTTTCGTAGTGGGCCTTTACTGCGACATCAAAACGCTTACGTAAAGTTAATTTTTCACGTTTGCAAATGATGTCCGAAACCCAATTTATTAACTGCTCATTTTTGAGTTCACTGGCTTTTTCAAGTGAGTAATCCAGATTATCCACGTCAAGAAATGAATTTAATCCGTATTTTTCAAACTCCTCAACAAGATATTTATCCAGTTCAGTTAAGCTTTTAAAAAGTGGTACATCTGGGGAAGCTTTAAGAAGCTTATAAGCTCCTTCGAAATCAATTTTCTTGACCACGAGCTCCACAACATCCACATGATAATAGCTTGAATAAGCAGAAAGCTTTTCGGCCAACAAAGACACAGGCTTAAGAGACTTAAGTTCAATGATATTTGGGCCGTCCTCATTCAAAATAACAATCAGTTCATTATCACGTTCTGTATATTTCATCAGAACTTCTAAGAGCTGTTTGTTTAGCGCCTTATCCATCTCTGGAATAATTTCACTAAAGGTTTGATGAAGGGCTTTACTGCGAGCTTTATTTTTAGACATTTGGGGTCACCTATATATAGTAAGAAGGAAGAAACAAATTTTTGTTTCAACACGAAGGCAAAGCCTGTCATTCATCTCCCGTAAGCTATGAACCGCCTGATTTATACTATCTGGCATTAGAAGTACGCAACAAAAATAGCCCCAGGAGGAGCTAAATTAGTTACGGTTTGGTAAATTCAGATTGCCTTTTGCAGGCATGGGAAGTGCACCAGCGACAAAGGTGACATTTTGCCGGTGGTGTCTTACAGCTTGTTTAAGCTGGCCGCTTTTCACGGCTAAATCAACGCTTAACGCGAAAGTAACTTTAAGCAAAGTTACTCAAATTTGGGAGCTGATATTTAAGCTCATTGTTTTTATACTATAGCTTTAAGCATAAGTAAATGCCCATATCGAATTATTCTGTATAAAGTGGAGAAATTCGAATATTAGCTGCTTCTTTTATCTTTTCTTCACTGCATTCTCTTAAAAAGAAAGAAGGATCACCATACCACATTACAAAAAGTTGCTTTTCTGCACGCGTAAATCCAACATAAAGCAAACGTCTTTCTTCTTCTATTGCCTCCTCCCCAACTGATCTTTTACTTGGTATCTGATCCGCATTACAACTCATTATTATTACTTTATTCCACTCAAGACCCTTTGAACCATGCAAGGTTGATAGGACTACTTTCTCTGGGCTGTATTCCTCGTCCTTCTTCCTAGGGCCTAATGACATTGCAGCAGCACGATTTATCATATTCATCCAACCAGTCTTTTCTGCCCACTGTTTACAAGTGTCTAAAGCAATTTTTGTTAAGGTTGCTGTACCTTTATTACTCCTCATCTTGATTGACGACGATTCCATCCATTTCGTAAGGTTGGCGAAACGTTTTGCTATCTCAACTTTATCAGAACTTTCCTGGGTAAAGCGCACGAAGTTTGAATGTAATGTTTTTGTTTCGAGAGAACTGTCCTCCGGGATGGCAAGGTCGCCAAAAGTAACTTTTCTTCCTCTCATACTCAATGCCACTTCATCCAAAACTGATTCCTGTTCTCCAAACAATGCCAATACTCTCTTCATTAAGCGAGGATCATTTGATTGTCGGAAAAAGGCCATAAGGCTTAACACATCGCTTGTTTCTTTTTCATCCCAGAATGATTTACCTCCGTAACGAATTACTGGCTGTTCGATCAAACTTTCTAGCTCATCCAAGTGAGCATTATTGCGGCTTAGAATTGCCCATCCATGTGGATCCTGATTTATAAGGCTTAAAATACCCTGTATCTGTTCCTCCATATCTACATATGAACGAAAAGTGACCTTTCCCCCTCCCTTTTTTGCCGAGCGTAACTCTTTGGCATAACGGTAAACATTCTTTCCTATCAGTGCTCCGGCCACCTCTAAAATTTCAGGTTCACACCTAAAGCATGTGTTTAAGTAAAATATGTTAGGTCTGAAGTGTTTTTCAAACTGTTGAAATATTTTGACTCCTCCTGAGGATCTGAAGGAGTAGATGGCCTGATCATCGTCTCCAACTATACTCGTATAGACTCCAGCTCTTGTATGCAATGCTATCCATGAGAATTGTATAGAGTCAGTATCCTGAACTTCGTCTACTATCAAATGTGTCAAATCTAACGTGCGCATTTTTCCCGAATGCATTTGACCGACAACAAATTTTGAAAGAGCATTGAGGTCCGCCACATGGTCTTTCTGGCATAACGCCTGATAGGTATTAAACAAATGGATCTGTTGTCTGTTATGCCGAACTGAAATCACATCCGTATCCATTTCTCTGCCGATAGCATCAATAACGAATTCAGCTTCAGCAAACTTCATCGTTACACCGGATTCTTTCAAAGCCCGGTGAATGACAGATCTCTGTGCTGGCCCTATCAACATCTTTCCCGGCCAGCGAATCATGTCCAGTTGCTTCTTAACGAGTCCGTGAAAAGTATCCACCAGCACCCGGTCAAGATCCTTCTTGCTCAATCGCTTTTGTAACTTTGCTGCAAGTGCGTTTGTTGCAGCGCGAGTAAAGGTCACCATCCCGATTCTTGCATATGGATACTTTTTGAGAATCGATATAACCGCTTCTATCATGGTGAACGATTTGCCTGATCCAGGCGCTGCTATCACCATATTGTTTGCGCTAGCATTCTCGATAACAGGTCTTTGCTCTTCTGTTGGCTTACCCATTTCAACCTCATTACTTCGTTTTAATAATTATACATTTTTATAAAAGCGCTTTTCTTGTGTACTGCTGGTTCTACTGGAAATCACTTTTTTTCCTTTTTTATGCAATCAGGTTGTTTGTGAAACGCGTGACTATGGAATAATGGTTCCATCTCCAAAAGACATTACAAAAAGGGCTTTAAATGAAACTTTTACGTTTAGTATCTCTGGTCTCTTCTGTCGTCATTGGTTTTTCCCTATCGGGTTGTGCCGGTGACACCGGCACTACGCCAGGCACCGCTCTGAATGCGTACAGTCACGGCCAGTACTGGCATGCTAATGCAAATGATTCTGTCGCCAAGAATGCCTATTCGTTTGCTGGTTTCGACGTTAATTTTAAGGAGCAAGAGGTTACTCCTGGAGGGGATGCCGACAACTTTCTTTCTAAGTATCTCATCAATAGTTCGATGGGCTACGTAACAGGCGGTCTAAAAGGTTTTGGGATCATGAGCCTCAGCTCTTTGTACAGTTCTTCTGACGCCGAATACATCCAGGTCAATCAATACCTAGTGTTCGTCCCCAATCCAAAAAAATTGCCTTACAATGATGAAAGTTTGGTACGTGAGGGAGCTAAGTATGTTTTTGAGCATACAAAAGCAACTCAGGCCTCATTTGGATACAACCCTGAAAAACAGAAAGCAGCTCTGGCCACATGTAAAATTGATATGGCAGTCGTCAATAAATGGAGTACCTGTGATCTGCCCTCTAAGCCTGATGCTGATGTTTTCCCTACAGATTCAATGTACAGCTTTCAGGCGATTCGCCCCGCAACAGGAACCGAAATTCCTGAGCTAAACCTTCCCGCTGGTGATTACGCTGTAATTCGTTATGTGTTCATCCCATTTAAAGGAAACGAAACAAGCGCTGATTTTTCGGGTATCATTTTCCGTTCTGATAGCCCAAATACAACAACTCCAGGGGGTGTTGCAGCCTCCATCAACGGAAAAGATTATTACCTCTTTACCGGTGAATACGGTAAAAAAGGCTTCCCAGAAAAAACATTGAAAGCCAAGTAATTAAAAAAGGGGCCTAACGGCCCCTTCTTCAATATTTCGGCAACTGCTTGCCCGTAACCGGATCCAGCGTAGTTGAACCTACCTCACATATGGCCGGTCGAGGTAAATAGCTACAATCTACATTTTCCTCTTTTATAGCCTGAGCATTTTCTTGTCTGGCCTTTATCATATTTTCTTCACCGCCCATTGCTTCCTTGGTACGTTCTGATGGAAGTTGATAGTTCTCATTCTGGAATGGTAAGTTTTCCACAATTGATTCTTCGGAGAATTTTGAATATTGATCAGGAACTTCTCCTACCTGAACTGCATCATTAATCCACTCCGTCAGATCAATTTTATCGAAATCCAGTTGCTGTATTTGCTTTATTGATAGCCCCACGCAATTAGAGGCGACAGGGTCTATTCCTAATTGCGGATAAGCTTGTTGCATAATAACGCGTGACAACATGGAATTATAACAGCACATGTCTGTTGCTTTTTTAACGCATTTCTTTGTGAAACCAACATTCAGATATTTGACGCATCGTTCCGTATCTAATGTAAAACAGGATTTTTGATTCTTATGAATAGAAGCTTCCATCTCTTTCTGGTCGCATGCTACCAACATTTCTAAAAGCATTTTAGTGACCTGATAGGCTGTATAAATCCAACCGATCACGTTTAATGCAAGCATAAAGTTTTGAACCGCAGCCGAGAAGACAACCTCTCCTCCGGTAGTAGCAACGTTCTTAAAGACAAAGTCACGAACTGTATCTGGTAGCAATTCGTAGGCTTTCTTCATTGCCATCTGCTTAAGCTGACCTATACCGAAGCTGGACATTGTTTCCTGTGCCAACTGGCCAGCACCTCCTGCCCCTCCAGAAGTTGCGGAAGACCCAACTGCCCTGCTTAGATTACCAGCGACGTTTTCATATACGCTCGTTAAGGAGCTCGTGACGTTGTTCCACATTTGCCCTACTGTTTTACCAGCTGATGCAGTCCACTCTCCGACCGCATTAGACATAGAAGCCCATGTACCTGTATCACCGCCGGTCCATTTTATTAGCTGAGCATTAACTCTGGTCCAGTTTGTGTTTCTGATCATAGATCCGGCAAGCATGATACCTTCAAGTGCTCCTGCGGTTCCCTGTGGTGCTTCGCAGCAGTCCGTCTTTGCCAGGCCATTTACAAAGCCTACTGAACGACCACACCATTCAGGTTTTCCTTCAAAGACGGAACATGAATTGGCATCGTTAGGGTCTTCGCATTTGGCTTCGCCCTGCATGTACTGAACCATGTTTGAATAAGCCGCAACTTTTCCAAAATCGTTGTTCTCTTCCTTTGGCCCAGTTTCGCATGTTCCACCTGAACATGGGATCATGCCAACACAGGCATTTGTAGAAGATTCAACCTCCCGAACTACATCCTTCCCTCTGTCACAGGTGTATTTCTGTTCATACATGTAGCAACTGTTAGTGCCCTCATCGAACCAACCCTCTGCACATGTTTGTTTATCGAGTACACATGCTGCATCATTTTTATAAGCACTACATGCATCAGGCATACTCTTTATTTCTTCATAGTTGTAACAGAGGTCCTTTCCATTAGCGTCTTTCATAATTTTTCCACTAGCGTCATAAGAGCAAATTTTGTCTTTGGCCAATGGATCACAAAAGTAGCCTTCAAGGTTTGTCTTCCAGGTAAGAAATCCTTTATCACCTTCATACAGAGGCTTTGCCAATGAAAGCACGCTTTCCGGAAGCCGTTTTGTGCCAACATCCATATCTTTAAACCGATCGAAACGGCAGAATGTATTCGGAGCTTGTACAGCATCGTAACAACCAGCTGGTTCCTGGACGTGCTTATCTTCGAGCTTCATATTTTCAAAAGTCAGCTCAACCTCAAAATACCCTTCACCCTTCCCACCAACCCATACTCTGGATGCCATTGTCACTTCTCGATCAGGCTCCTCATACACCGATTTTCTGACCTTATCAGTCACATCGTAAACCTTGTCGAGTTTCCACGATTTTTTTAACTCCCAAGATCCCTTAGGAGCCGGATAGTCACTTTCTCGATATGCACCATCTATGTGAGCAAAAATCTGCGTGCCATCAAGTGTTACCCGCATGTGGTCATCCCACTCCGCGTTAACAATCTTTGCTGAGGCCAATTTTGCATCCGGATGGAATTTTAATGTCAGTTCGTTATCATATACCCCGTCACTCCAGTAGTTGTCATCACGGCGACCAAACCATATACGCACACAATTATCGCCGCACATCGACATGTCTCCGTTTCCGCCTGAAATGTAAACAGGGACTGAAAAATCACGGGTTATCGTGCAGCTGCTGAAGTTATCTTGCTTAGGCGAGTTACAGTAGAACTCTTTGTAATCAGGATAGTGTGTGGTTACTGTTTTTTTAGAGGTCTCAACATTACAGTTCTGAAGCCAGTTTCCAGTACCAGCAACAGCATTTGTTATCTCATTTCTCCCCGCAGTAAACATGGGATCGTTAGGCTTTATAGATGATGCCGGGTTGTCCTTGTTAGCATTTACGAGGGTGCGGTAGGCAACGCCATCATAACTTTGAGCATCAAATAACTGGCTTTTCCGATTCTTTATATCGTTTACAAAGCCATCCTCATCCCCATAACGATCTGCGGCATTGAACTTAATATCGCTGTGCTTTTGCTCTGAGCTGAAAATCTCTCCGGTATTTGTTTTGGTTCCAGGAGTAGTATTGGGATTACTGCTTATACCAATGTTGCCATTAGCATCCCGAGAGAGCAGCTTTGCCCCTTCCTTGGTATAGTTTGAATTGATTGTCCCTCCAGACATACTCGGCAGTTGTACGGCGCTACCAATGGACTTTCCATCGGATGCGGCATTTTTCATGACACTTTCATTTGAGTTCCCTGCCCCATACTTTCCGAGATTAAGATTAGCGGATTCGGCTTTACCCACGTATTTCTCGGTGATCTTCCCACTGACATTCTCGCCTGAATCCGCATTCTTGTACTTCTCAACAATGTCCTGAGCACTGGTTGTCGCATTGCGATTTGCGTTAGGATTAGCAAGATTAAAGTTACTTTCGAGCTGGTCAAATATAGCGTCTGCCGCATAAATACGAGGAGTCATTACCATATTTATGAGAGAGATATAAAAAGCCCAACTCATAGTATTGGCAATCATTGATGCAATAATAGTTGAAGCTATCGTTTTTCTAAGTTTCATTATTTTTACCCTTAGAAATCAAGCGCCTGGTATATATCTGACGCAACAGTCATTGTAACGCCACAACATATAGACATAATTATCATTGCCTATTTTTTTGCGCCCACCTTTAAGGGTTGACCAGTCATGTACCGAATCACCAAGACGATGACAGCAATCCGGCCCTTTCGCCTCAGGAGTTGGGAAAAGCATTGAAAGCCGATACTGGGAACGAGGTGTAAAGTATTCCCACGTTTTCTCACACATTGCGTCTGCTCCCATCGTTCGCATCAGCATTCCCTGGCGATGTAGTTTAGTCAGAAGACGCTGGGTTATCAGTGAACTCGTCCTTACAGCGTCATCATTTGCGTAAATGTGGCCGGTTAATGGATAAAGGTTGCCATCGCATCCGGCACAAAAGTATGCAGCGAGATTATCCTTTCCTGCTGTTACTGCTACACAGTCAGCAGCGCACACCATTGAGGCAATTGGGTTTGCAAAAACTACTGCCTCTGGATTCAGGACGAGTGTAAGCAGATCACTTTCCCACATAGGGTCCACTTCGCTTATATAGGTCAGGCTGGCATCTATATAGGGTTCAGCAGTGCACTCGCCAATAATCAGTAATTTGAGCATTGTCATGATTGGGAACTCCCAAAGATGAACATCGTAAAATCCGGCTTCAGTTGCTGTCATTGGCTGATTTGTGTTGCTTTTACCAATATCAAACTGCGATTTTTGAAGCATCGTGCCTTCAAGAAAGGGGCTGCACCAGGGGCTCTTTACAACTTCAACAATCTTCACCGGCTGAAAGAAGCTCAATTGCCAACCTATTTCCGGTACGCCGTTCTGATCTGTGCAGTAGCAACCCGGACGTGAAGGAGCAGCGCCTTCTGGAGCTGCCCCTATGCCCATTATCCTCATGGGAAAAATGCAGCTCCAACAGATATTCTTAATCAAGCCCTGCCACACTCCAGCTGACTGACACATAGCCCCAGGGACTCCAGCATCTGCTGCCATAGCCATACCCGGTATAGAAAGCGAAAGCATAACTGCTACAATGAACTCTAAAAGTAACTTTTTGAATTTTTTCACCATCATGCTCACTTGGATGTAATAAATGTTGCAACACTTTCGATATAGTCGACGGCTTTGGTAAAATAACTTCTCATCTGGTCCGGATAATTTAGCGTCAGCCATGTTGCAAAGAGAGCGCCTATAATAAATCCGAGTTTCATCTTATTTTTCCTCTGAAAGATTTGGGGCTCCGATACCACGGACTTCTGCCTCGCTAAACAGGGTGATCCGGAATTTATCTTGGTCAGTAGTTATAAGCGCAGGTGTGTTTTTAATCTGAAAGCGTGAGATGATCTGTTCGTTAACTTTAAACACCTTACCGTTAAATTTTTCACGTAAATCATTTAGGTGATCCCATCCATTATCTTTTTGGATACGGGTAAACATTGGCATTACTTTTCCACTACCCAGACGTTGTCGATACTGCTGCTCAGCCCATACCAGCTGGCCCGGATTGAGTGGATCGAAAATTATCATCGTCAGGTTTTGAGGAAATCTCGAAAGTGGATTAATCAACTCACCGGCGGAAGCTATTACACGGCCCTGCTTATCTTTTACGTCCTGAGTGACCCTCACTGTAGGGTCAATTAAAAATTCTTTGTGTTCCTGGGCAGGAGGGAGGTCGACCATCCATTGATTTTTCCATGTGTCAGAAACGGCCCTTTTTTTTGCACCTTCCCAGTCATATTTTTGTGCACGTTCTTCCAGTTCTTTAATGATGCTCTTTTCTTCAACGGGATAAGTGGTACCAGCAACCGGGAAAATATCCTGATCGGGTTTTTTAGCAAGTTCTCGCTGAAAAAACTCAACGTTGAAGGAGCCTACCATTTTTGCAAAACGAGCTTGCTCCCTAGAAATAATTGTCGGTACTTGAGTTACTTGATACTGACTGAAGCTATCAGGATCAATTGTAATCAAAGGAGATTCAAATTTTCCTTTGACAATCATTTGGTTTATTGCTGCCTGTGTCTCTGGTAGCCGAGTAGTTCCTTTCTTTAGACCATTGAAAACTACACGAGCTTTATGCTCTGAGGCCGTACGTAGAAGGTCTTCCAGTACATAATCCGGCAAGCTAAATGAAGCAAAGATCGTTATTCCATTTTCAGTTGATAGTGCTTCTTCACGTGTGCTATCCATTTTTCTTTCGAAGTCAGCAGCTGTGATGCCCGAGGAACCAAACAATTTTTCGATATTTTTAGATTGTCCTCGCATGACTTCCGGCTTATTTTCCGCAGCTTTCAGAGCCGCTTCATTAAGGCTGGCGTTTTCTTGAATTTCATCACGTCTTCTAATTATATCGTTGACAGCTTCAGAGTTATTACTTTGGGCCCTGATAGCCTGGGTATGGTCTATAACTGCTTGAACACTATCCGCATTCATACCGGGGACGTAACCACGGTTTATTTGCTTGCTCAGGTCCTGGTTTTTTTGGAGTGCTTCAGCTTGCGCTATGTACTTCTGCACATCTGGTGATTTTAGCGTAGCATCAAGGCTAAGAGCCCCATCTGGCTGCTGTGCACCTTTAGCCTGTGCCCCAAGCCCTTTTGCTTGCTGAGCGATTAGGTCAGCATCATGTTGATACTCAGTGCTTGCATTTGTATTACTTAAAACTGCACATAACGCAAGTCCAGGAAGTATTGGTAAATATTTTTTATTTACATTAAAAGATCGCATATGTTTTCCCAATTACTGAATTCAGCTTTACTGTTCCCCAAAAACGGGAATCCCATGAGTGATCGGTTTGCCCAATTAGGAAAACTTCGCCTTCAGGAATTATCAATTCTTTTTCAATCAAAATGGACGGAATATTGTATTTCTTCGAAATACGACGTGCATTAGCTTCAAAAAATTTGTCCCCGTTATAAACCCCATCCATTGTTACTTTAAGTTTGTCACCGCCCACACCGGCAACAATTTTTATGACTCGTTCATTTTCTGGGATAAAACGTACCGATTTCGGCATGTTAAATGCTATGAGTTCACCAGTTTTAATACTTTTATCCGAATGATCAATCATATAAAAATCAGCAGGCAGGCACCCATTCAATAAACCGTATCCAAATGTATAACGGGTGAAAAAGACACACATAACGAGAATCAGCAATAAAATATTAAGGGGGACATACCAATCCAGTATAAGCAGCCCTCTCTTTTTAGGTATGTAGTCGCTCATATTTTTCTCACTGGCACTGAAGAATATTTTTACTAGGCAGATGCACCTCTATCCAAGTAACTATTATCCATGTTTTTCAACGCTCGGAAGTCTGCAAACTAACCTAATATTCACCTATAAGAATGTTAATTCCTCAGCATGTATACGCAGCTTTGTTAGCGGCCATGAAAGATGCCTTTGGAGCAAAGTTACTTTCCGACATTAATTTTTCAAAGGTCCAATTATTGGGTATAAAAAAGCCGGGACATAATGTCCCGGCTTTATATTTAAAAATTAACTACTCACTGCTTGGTATTGATACAGTGTTTTCAGACTTACTTGCCTCTTCAGCCGGTCCGAAAACTGTCACGTGCTGTGTTGCAAAGTCTCCACTATCATCATAAGCAATTACTTTTATGTCCTGCTTACCACGGTTAAGGTTTTTAGAAAGTGTAGCCGTACTACCGAAAACGTTCCTTAATTCGCCGTTGATGAACCATTCATATCTAACCATTTTTCCATCAGTATCATCACATTTATTGGTAAAGCTCCAGCTTAGGTTGGTTTCCGTGTAGCTCAATGTACAATTAGGCACTGCGTTTTTAACGACATCAAACTCAACAGATGCTGAACCTCTCTGTCCAAGTTTACTAACAACATCAATTGTAATCTCGTATTTCTTTTCTTTTAAACCCGAGATCAGTTGAGCCCAATAATTTTTGCCGCTGGGTATTACTTCACCGTTCACCTTGTATGTGACCGTATCTATCGAGTCCGCCGAATGAGATAGCTTGATGTTTGACCTTAAGGTTACATCGAGTGGAGCTCTCATATATTTGTTAGAGAACTTGGGTGTCATCTCAACGTTCATTGGCGTTTGTTCATCGACAACAAAGGTATTTTCGATACGCTGTTCATTGTTTCGGTTATCTTTGAAAACAACCATCAATGTATATTTGCCAGGATTTTCAATTGTAAATTCTTTGGTGTCACCTTCATCTTTAGTGATTACCAGATTCTCTTTGTCGTAGATCCATTCACGGGAATAAGTAACACCAGGATAGTCTCCATCCTTAATACCGCTCAACGCAACGCGTAGGGTGGTCGGTGCCATGTCGTATTTAAGTTTGGAGCTTATTTTCATCTCGGGAAATTTATAAACCCACGATTTGACAGAAACTCTACGGGTAGAAACCGTATTCTCCTTATTGTCCGCTAACCATGCACTGTATTCAAAAGCAGCATATCCCTGTTTATCCAACATTTGCTCAGTAAGGGTAACAGACAGTGAAGAGCCCTTAAATGTCTGGCCATCCGGTGTTTTCCATTCTTCAACTACGTTATTACCATTCTGGTACTTACTGTTAGGGTTCGTGAACTTACCTTCCAAAGTAACTTTTTGACCAACCTCTACCTTTGAAACCCCCGTTACCGAGACAGAAAGGCGCTTGGGTTTTGCGGCTGCCAACCGAGCAGACGTTTCCTTCCATGAAGACTCCTCTGCCAGTTCATCGGAATCAAGGTAACGCATCCGGGCATAAATCGTAGACGGTAGGGTATCAGCTGAAGCCACAGTGTAAGTTGTATCTCCCTGCACCCAGTTGACTTTATCCTCTGACCAGAGAACCTCAGCGGTGCCTGCTGGTATAGGTTCATCGTTATCAAGCAGGGTTACAGGTATATCTGAGCCCTGAAGAATGTCTGTAACATCTATACTGAGCTTAGGCTGCTTGTAGGTAACTACCGTTAAGGCATCTGTGTAGGAAATCTTGGATGTGAATTTATTAGTCATTTTTGCCCTATAAAGCCACTTTCCTACTTCTGTCTTTTTGATACTTACACTTCTCTTTCCGGTCATGTCGGAAAGCATGGTCCAGGTTTGACCATTATCAGAGGACTGCTGCCATTCGGTGGGGGCGAGTGCATCAGAGTTAGCCGTACTGGCAGATTTGAAGCTTACCAGAGTACTAAGTGGGATCCTTCCGATAATAAGGCTTTTCGACAGGTTACCCTCCAGTTCCTCACCTTTATAGATTCGAATGCCTACAGCACTGGTCTCACGTTTCATTTCAAAATCAGAGAATGGCGATCTGACCTTAGCCACACCAACCAGACGCATATTACCCAGATCCATATTTTCAATTTTAATCTTGGTTTCGACAATGCCCGCATCATTGACCGGCAATGCTTCAGTCAGCGCAGTTCTTTCGTATGTAGTTTTATAACGGCCTGTTTCTGGATCTTTGCCGTATACACTTTTTTGAGAGTATATCGTGACGTCCCATTCTCCCATTGTTTTACGGTCAAATGCACTTTTACGTGTGGAGTTGTTATAACGCCCCACTGTTACCTTTAAGGGCACTTCAAGAGATGTGGCTGTTTTTTTGTCATCCACTTCCATCGATGCTCGAATATTGAAATCAGGCACCGTATATACGTTGAGGGTGTCTGTAGTTCTTAATTCTGGATCCTTTGAGTATTCTACAGCTATGTCAAAGACGTTCTTTGTCCACAATGGTGCAGCAGCAACCTTGACCCTTTGTACAAAGGTCGTTGCATCGTTGTTTGAGGAACGATTTTTAAATGACGTTTTGACAGCCTCAGAGCCGTTTTGAGAGACGATCATCGTAACGTCAGCTGGTACCACCTTCGCTAATATTCGAGCGGCCTCCCCCCCGGTCGTATAAGCCAGAGCAGTGTTCGGATTGATGCCTGCTATGACTTTATTCTTTTTGTAAGAGATGATCGGGTTGTATGGTAATTGTGTGGTCAGAGTACGGCGATTCCTTGCGGAAACCGCTTTAGAGCCCTTCCCGTTAATCATATAGACTTGATAGTCGAGCAGATTCTCACCTGTTTTATTAAAGAATCCAGTTAGACCCGGGGTACGTCCTTTAAAATAGAACTCCAACCCATCAGGGACATTGTTCCACTGAGGGTAGCATGCTGTAACATCTGATTTTTCCCCATACCAGGCGAGGTAAGCATTCGCATTTTCCTCTGTGGTAAACAGAGTGCATTTATCACCAGCTGTTTGACTAAGCAGGTCCGTATACTGACGTACGCGCGAGTAAAGAGTTACGTTTTTTTCCAGATTCTTAAGAGTGAATCCAGTAGGTTGATAAGTGAACACGGTACTGAAATTTACGTTTTTTCCATAAAGGTTTTCAGCCACCACAGTAATCTCGTGATCCGAATTAACTGCTAAATCGTCTCCAACCGGCAGGTAGTAAATACCTTTATAATTTGTAGGTGTTAACGAAACTACTTTGTTGTCTATTGTTACTGATTTTATGTCAGCAACCCCAGCCTGCCCCTGGAAAGCTGCAACGATAATCTCGTTCAGGAAGTATACGGGTGCTCGTTTAGTTAATACCTGCCCATCTTTGAGAACCATAAGCGTTGGGTTATCAGACAGCATCAGTTTGCTTTCAGGCTCAGTGTACGTAGAAGAGTTTTTGCTCGTATTTTCTACTGTAAAAGTCGCTGCGTAGGACCCGTTTATAAGATCCGTTAAGTCAAAGATATAGAGGTACTCATCACCGACTTTTTGAGGTCCACTTACCGGCTGTAAAGTTCTACGTAAAGGGGTTGCCCAGGACTGTTTGAAATCAATCTCAGTGCCATCATCTAAAGTCACTTTAGTCGTCGGCTTAAACACGCCATCCGGAGTCATAGTGAGCGACATAGCTGTTGGGAGCCACCATTCACCTTCTGTTTCTTGCTGGGGTACCTTAACGGCCACAGCAACGGTTTTGGCTCCGGTATAGATGTCCTGGCCACCTACTTTGATTGTTTTAGCCTCATCGGTAAAATTCCAAAGTGTATGGTCTACTACAGGAGGCCGATAATCCCAGTTAACAACAAGCTTTTTGGATTCAGGAGGTGCGAAATAATTATTCTTAGAGTTTGCTGTAATTGTGATATCACGTGAACCCAAAAGTTCATCTGTATCACTGGCCTTAATGCTTCCAACTTCAATGGTACAGGAAGTTCCGCCAATAGGTACTTCACAGGCGGAGCCTGAACCTATTGAGATGTATTGAATATAATTGCGGGGTTCAACAGAAACAGCGATATCTTTGATCGCTTCATCCTTTAAATACGATTTGAAAGAAAAGCCGTCATAGACTAATCCGTTCAGGGATGATTTAAGACCGGTGATAGTTGGTTTTACCGGTGCCACACTTTTGATTGAATATTCACCTTTTACTATTTCAACTTTTTTCCGTTCAGAACCAGAGAAGTAAGAAATCTTGTAAGGTAGTTTTAAATCACCGGTGGTGTTGGGAACGCCTGAAAGAGTGAAGCCGTTAGAAGTTAATCCCAAGGTATTGGGTAACCACTCAAAAAAACAAACGAGGTTATCAACAGAGGAAGTCGCTCGATCATCAACCGTTACATTACAGGCTGTGCCTGCACCTGAGGCAGTGATAGTGTTAGAATTAACGTATGCAACAAAGTCGCCCGGCCCCGGGTCAAAGGATACGGCTGGCAAATCAGCCTGTAGCTTTCCTGAAATCATAATCGCTTCAGCATAGACCGCTTTAATCGGAGCAATTAAAGAAAACAACAGGGCTAAACCTAAACCTGATTTTCTCATGACGAATACCTGTTTTTCTGAGCAAAATTAAACTCACTTTACGATGAAAAACAGAAATATCCGTTCGTATAACATTTAAAAAAACCTGTATTTTTCCGTATATTCCGTATGTTAATGCGCTATTTTGAATTCTTGGCTTCAGATAAGCGAAGCGCGGTAATTATAGACTCGGAGCTTACCCAGGGCGTTTTTTGAGCAAGATATCCAAGTATGTAGAGGCCAATTTTAACGCAATCCATTTGTGAGACGGGGACCATGTGCATGAAGGGTTTTAAGCCATCTTTATCGACTGGAACTATCCCTGCGGATAACAACAAACCGCCCCTCTCGTTTGGGGTAACGCTTATATTTTTGTATACGACGTGGCCATGATGTGAGGTTTTCCTCTTATCAATCTTTAAAGTATGCATGATTCTAAGAAATACAGATGCCATCTGCATAACTTCATTCGTCGACAATTTTAGAAGTACAGAACGGTTTGAGCCCCAGTCATAATCTTTTTTTGCGTTCCTTGGAGCGACGTGCAATGTAAGATAATAATTATCAATCTCATTTGAAAAAGGTGAAGGTTTTGATGAGCTAACATCTTCATTGTTCATCTCAATGACAAGGGCTGCATCCTGACCAAATGCTTTAACATTATGGTTTTTAAGAGCGAAGTCTGAAGTTGCCATATAAAAAGTCACTTTTGATAAAACCACATACCGCCTAATGATTCATCATCGGCAAGATGCTTGAAATTTGATAGTGTAAATCCTGTTTTGGTTTCAGAAATCACCAGGCTGTAAGATGCCGTATGTACAAGGCGAGAATTGTTTAGATCAAGATCATCACAAAAACCAGGGCTTTTGACGGGGTCAGCCTTTTCAACAAAAGTTACTTTTGAAGCGATGCCGTTGATCACGATTTTCTCGTTATCAGCAATTTTAATGTTTAAAGAAGGCGAGCTTTTATCACATGGCAGGAAGAGTGATGTCTTTTTAAATGTGTTTCCAGTGAAGTCCAAAAGGTCAGGTTTAACCGGAACATTGTTTAGGATTTTATAAACTCCAGCAAATGCACATAACACAACAAAACCAGATAAAACATATCTAATCTTAGACTTCATCCCCCAGTTCCTCTCCTAAAAGTTTTAACGCGCTTACGCACATAAGCCTCAACTGATACAGTAAGTTATCAGCGGTTATTCCACCAACGAAGGTAACTGTACGTCGTATTGATGCTCCGCCAGGCTCGCACTGGATATGGCCAATACCAGAATCACGGAGGAAGTCATTTTCTGCACTTACAAGGTCTGACTCTACAGGTGGAATGATAACTTCAATGAGTATTGTATCAACTGGGGCCCACTCCCAATCGAACTTAAGAGAGGAAATTGGGGATATAGAAACAAGAAGCTCATCAATATTAAAAATTACGGGTTTTATTCCCATAACCTCAGACTGAATGAAGTGGCTTTCTACCATAACTACCGGAAACTCTGAAATAGTCAGAACTCCGATTAACTGGTCTCGGCGTAAACCATGTATTAGTGAGTTGCGAGATAGCATTCGATCAGCCTTTATTATAATAATCAATCATTTGGGACAAGGACAAAAGGGATTACAGAAACGAAGATTCTACATGAACATCGTTGTCAGTGACCTTAGGTCCATCGGGTATAAGGGTATCAAAAAATCCTTACATAACCATTAAACCACAAAGACTTTTTACGTAAAATAATAATTAAGTACCAGATTTATTAAGATAATTCTTAGGTTTTTTACAAATTTAGGAAAAATCCGCACTTCCTGTAACAGCATCCAAATTAACCTAAAATACCGTTTCATTAACAGTAATTTTACAGATTCAGCTGAAGCCTGAGTTTATTATAACAAAAAAAAGGCCAGCAAGTATGCTGGCTTTCCTGGTAAGACAAGTTGAACTCAGAAGTCGATTGTACTGTCTCTCACCTATCTTGCCAAAGTCGCTAGTCGCTTGTTTGCCTTAGCTTTAGATTTTATGCTTATGGAGGCGGTTTGATTTTCATCCGATACTTTTTCTAGCACTGGCACCACAGAGGAAATGGACTTTTCTTTTGAAATTTTGGATGCACCTGGGCTTTGTTGAATAAATCAGATTTCGGGTAAGTCTCCCCCGTAGCGGGTTGTGTTTTCAGGCAATACGCACGCTTTCAGGCATACCTGCTTTCGTCATTTTGTTCAGCGCTCGTACCAGGGCCATAGCCTCCGCAACCTGACCATCGTAGTCACGCAGCGTCAGTGAACCCCCGAACAGCTGTTTTACCCGGTACATCGCCGTTTCCGCTATCGAGCGACGGTTGTAATCTGTTGTCCATTTCCACCGCGCATTACTCCCGGTCATTCGCTGATTAGCCACTGCACGGTTACGGTCTGCATATTCACCGGGCCAGTAACCCGCACCTTTTCGGGGAGGGATAAGCGCGCTGATTTTCTTACGCCGCAGTTCATCGTGACATAGCCGGGTATCGTAAGCGCCATCGGCGGCGGCTGACCTGATTTTCCGGTGGGTTTGCCGGATTAACCCGGGGAAGGCCTCTGAGTCCGTAACATTGTTCAGCGACAGGTCAGCGCAGATGATTTCATGTGTTTTACTGTCAACGGCGAGATGCAGCTTACGCCAGATACGGCGGCGTTCCTGGCCATGCTTTTTGACTTTCCACTCGCCTTCACCGAAGACCTTCAGCCCGGTGGAATCAATTACCAGGTGTGCGATTTCACCCCGGGTGGACGTTTTGAAACTGACATTAACCGACTTTGCCCGCCTGCTGACACAGCTGTAATCCGGGCAGCGTAGCGGAACGTTCATCAGAGAAAAAATGGAATCAATAAAGCCCTGCGCAGCGCGCA
>NZ_JBMKIA010000025.1:0-63262 GCF_049238215.1 Enterobacter cloacae complex sp. IR5441 | reverse complement strand
ATGCCAATGGCACTGCCCGGTAGCTAAATGCGGAAGAGATAAGTGCTGAAAGCATCTAAGCACGAAACTTGCCCCGAGATGAGTTCTCCCTGAGACCTTGAGTCTCCTGAAGGAACGTTAAAGACGATGACGTTGATAGGTCGGGTGTGTAAGCGCAGCGATGCGTTGAGCTAACCGATACTAATGAACCGTGAGGCTTAACCTTACAACGCCGAAGGTGTTTTGGCGAAGAGACAGACACGATTTTCAGCTTAGATTCAGAGTCCGAAGGATTTTGCGCTGAGACAAGGCGGCAAACGAAGGAAAGGAAGGAGCATACTGAGGTATGTGACTGACTTTACGAGAGCAGCCAACGCAGTATCAGTGCGAAAGACACAGGACAGAGCACAAGAATTTGCCTGGCGGCTGTAGCGCGGTGGTCCCACCTGACCCCATGCCGAACTCAGAAGTGAAACGCCGTAGCGCCGATGGTAGTGTGGGGTCTCCCCATGTGAGAGTAGGGAACTGCCAGGCATCAAACAAGTGAAGAGGCCATCCGGAAGGATGGCCTTTTTGCGTTTGTTTGTTGAAAAACGGCAGGCCGGGTAAGGCGAAGCCGCCACCCGGCAACTCAGAGCGTACTATCCCTGACAAACATTCAAACGAAGCAATTGCCGCTGATGGAAACGCCCAAGGATCAGCACCGTCGTTAACGCACCAAGCAGCGCGCAAAACATATCAGACTGGGTATCCCATGGATCGCCCTGCGTCCCCAGAAAATCATCCGCACCCTGTCCCATTGCCAAAGCTGCCCACCACTCAATGAGTTCATAGGTGGCGCTAATGGCCAGAGCAACACAGCACACCAGAAATCCCGTCATCTTATGTCCACGAACATACCCACCGCGCAGCAGAATTTCTCGCGCTGCCAGTGCGGGAACCAGCCCCTGGAAGAAGTGACCGAGCTTGTCATACGGATTTCGGCTAAGCCCGAGCATCTCCTGAACCTCAAAACCAACCGGAACCTTTGCATAGGTGTACATACCACCAACCATCAGAATGATGGCGTGGAAGAAAACCAGGGTATAGAGAAGGGGAGTGAGGGGGTATCGCCGGTGCGTGGCAAGCAGAAGTGGGATGATGATAATGACGGGCGTCACCTCCATCAGCCAGGTGATGCGATCGCTCGTGAACAGGCCGGTATAAAACAGGATCAACAGCAGGAGCAGTGACCCGACTTTTAAAGCAGATAAGGTCATATCATTTTCATTGTCAGGGAAAAAAATCACTATTACCTGACAGAAGGGAAAATTCAATGCGTAGCGGATACAGAAAAGCAAAAACCCAGCCATAGGCTGGGTTCTTTAAATAGTGGTGCCCGGACTCGGAATCGAACCAAGGACACGGGGATTTTCAATCCCCTGCTCTACCGACTGAGCTATCCGGGCAACGGAGCGCATTAAACCGCAATCGCGCGCGATCGTCAACATTATTTCGGGAAAAGCTGTTCAACTGCTTAAGTTTGCGGCAATCTGTCCGTTTGTGCCCTGGAATTGCACAAATCTTCCAGACAGTTCAGGCAAGATGTGACAATGCTGGCGGTAAGAGGAGGGCAGTATGGCAAACGACTGGCTTGAGCTGCGTCAGCATGCAGAAACAGGTATTGAGACAATTAAGGCGCATTTCGAAGGACATGCCTTTGATCCCCACTGGCATGATAGCTATCTGGTCGGAATAACCCTTTCCGGCACCCAGCAGTTCCACTGTCGCCGTGAACGCCACCGTAGCCAGCCGGGCGATGCTTTTTTACTTGAGCCCGGGGAGATCCATGACGGTGATGCGCCGATAGAGGGGGGCTTTACTTATCTGACCTTTTATCTGGATGAACACTGGCTCACCCGTACGCTTCAAGGGCTGTACGACTCTACTCCCGGGAGCTACACCCTCCACTTTGCCCAAACGCTGACGCGAGAGCCTCAGTTGGTGCGCGCTATCGGTGATACATTTGCCTCGTTGCATAACGATGAAATGAAGATCGTCCAACAGA
This sequence comes from Enterobacter cloacae complex sp. IR5441, assembly GCF_049238215.1. NCBI lineage: Bacteria > Pseudomonadati > Pseudomonadota > Gammaproteobacteria > Enterobacterales > Enterobacteriaceae > Enterobacter > Enterobacter cloacae complex sp. IR5441. The sequence continues at coordinate 61,236 of NZ_JBMKIA010000025.1, read as the reverse complement.
GCACAATGGATAACCTGCTCTCTCAGATCACTGCCCACTGCCACTGGCGTAAGAAACTCCCGTCTCAGTTACAAAGCTCCGCCGTGGCGCATCGTGCCCGCGACTATCTCTATGCGCATATCGGCGAGAACGTGGGGCTGTCAGACCTTGCCCGTGAGACGGGTACGGACCGCTTTACGCTCACCCGCTGTTTTAAGCGCGAATTTCACCTGGCACCGCACGCCTGGCTTATCCAGCTGCGCCTGGCAAAGGCCCGACAGATGCTGGCGTGTGGGGAACTGCCTGTTGATGTTGCGGCGGTAGTGGGTTTTGCCGATCAAAGCCATCTTGGTCGCTGGTTCCAGCGGGCATACCGTATTTCTCCGGCACACTACCGTCGGTTGTGCACAAACCTTCCAGACGTTTCCAGAAAATAACGGCACATTCGTGGCTCTAATAAAAAAGGAGTCACCTGTGAATTTATTACCCTTCCTGCTGTTTGCATTTGTCGCCTCGATTACACCGGGGCCAACCAATATTCTGGTACTGGCTAACAGTCAGCACTTTGGCGTAAAAAATACGGTTCCTGCGATCCTGGGCGGGTGTATTGCCGCCAGCGCTATTGTTCTGGTTTCAGGTGCTGGGGCAGGAGAAGTGTTACGCCAGTATCCGCTGATACGTCAGGTAATGAGCTGGGCGGGCGTGCTGTGGCTTTCCTGGATGAGCTGGCAGCTGTTTAGCGCCCCGGCCGCGAATCTCTCCTCCAGACGCCATGTCCGGTTTACCGCGCGGGCGGCGGCGTTATTACAGGTTGTAAACCCAAAAACGTGGATGATGGCGCTGGCAGTTGTCAGCCTGTTTGCTCCGGCAAGCGACCATGCATTTCGGGATGTTGCGCTGATGGCGCTATGGTTTCTGGCGATCTCCGTGGCTTGTTTGTTGTGCTGGGCGTGGCTGGGGAAGGCGGTGAACCGGATTTTCCGCACCACCGTGGCGATGGTGCGATTTCAGCGCGCGATGGCGATGTGCTTGTTTATTTCCGCCTGGACGGGAATGCTGGCTTAGGTCAGTGCACCACCCATACGACACTGCGCGAACCGCAAAATATCTTCCGCCAGACGGTGCGCCGTATCCACATCCGCCTGGCTACGGTTCACCAGCATGCGGCTCAGGCAACCTTCCAGCACCAGCTCCATCTGCTTCGCGACCATTGCCGGATCATCCACTTCAAGTGTGGTCAGCAGCTCGTGTGTGAACTCGTGCGCGGCACGTTTTTGCTGATCTGCCAGTTGATGGATGGGGTGTCCGGGATCCGGATAGTAGGTGCAGGCGGCGATAAACAGACAGCCTGGGTAACGGTTGTTGGTTACACACTCCGTCAGTGCGGTATAGCGCGCCAGCAGCTTTTGCTCGGTGGTCAGCTCTTCATTCAGCATCAGCTGCCTGCGCCAGATATCCACCTGCTGGCTGAGATAGCGCAGGGCATCGTACAGCAGCGCCTCTTTATCCGGCCAGAAGCGCTTAAGTTCATCCAGAGGGTAATCGATACGGTCGGCGACCATCTCAAGCGTGGTGCTGGCGATCCCTTGAATCTCAAGCAATTGCAGGGCTTGTCCCAGTACGTCTTCGCGTTGCACGGTTATCTCCTCCGCTATTCCCAACGGTTTGTCCCGTCTAAAGTGTTGTTTACGGTTGGCGATTGCGCAAATGCGCGTTGAATGTCGTCGCGTCCATAAACCCGGTTACACGCTGCGTCGGCTGTTCTTCCCCCTGTTCATTGAAGAACAGGATGGTAGGCAGCCCGAGCACATTAAGTTGCTTCAGTAGAGCCTTATCCTGCGCGCTGTTGGCGGTAACGTTCGCCTGGAGCAGAACGGTATCGCTCAGCGCATGTTGTACCTGCGGATCGCTGAAGGTGTATTTTTCAAACTCTTTGCAGGCCACGCACCAGTCGGCGTAGAGATCGAGCATGACCGGTTTGCCTTTCGCCTGCGCCAGGGCGCGGTTAAGGTCATCCACGTTCTTAATCTGTATAAAATTCAGATGAGCCTGCGTTTGACCTGCCGGGGTGCCAAACGCCCAGTCCTGGAGTGGACGGACGCTCACCAGCGCGGCCGCCAGCAGAAGGATCTGTAGCAGGCGCATCCACGGCTTCTTCGCCCCCAGACTCACGATAAACGCCCAACTGAAGAAGGCCACGCCGAGCATCGCCCACAGACGTGTACCCCACACATCACCAGTGATGCGCTCAAGCAGGAATACCGGTAGCGCCAGAATGACAAAACCAAACGCGGTTTTCACCGTCTCCATCCACGGTCCGCTCTTCGGCAGCAGACGATTGCCAAACACCGTCACCAGGATCAGCGGCAGGGCCATGCCGAGCGCGTAGAGGTACAGCGTGCCGCCGCCGAGCCACAGGTTGCCGCTCTGAGCAATGTATAACAGGATGGCGCTCAACGGCGCAGTGGTGCAGGGGGAGCAAATCAGCCCGGCGATGGCACCCATGGCGAACACGCCGCCCGCAGAGCCACCCTGCTGACGGTTGCTCATCAGCGTCAGACGGGTTTGCAGGGAAGAGGGCAGTTGCAGGGTGAACAGGCCAAACATCGACAGCGCCAGCAGAATAAACACCGCTGACAGTCCGATAAGCACATAAGGGTGCTGAAGGGCGGCCTGGAACTGCAACCCGGCAGCGGCGACCACAAGGCCGAGCGCCGTATAGGTTAACGCCATGCCCTGCACATAGATAAAGGCCAGCAACAGCGCGCGGGTAGTGGAAAGGCGTTGTTTACCGCCGAGCACGATGCCAGAGATAAGCGGGTACATGGGCAGCACGCAGGGCGTAAAGGCGATGCCGATACCAATCAATAACGCCCAAAGCGCTGAGAACGGAAGGTCTGAAGCGGCTTTGCCTTCACCCCTCACACTGGCCATTTCCCCTGAGGGGTGAGGGGAGGCCGCCGCTTTCACTTCGCTAAGCGGAACGACCTTTGTTTCAGGGGGATAGCAGAAGCCCGCATCGGCGCAGCCCTGATACGTCACCGTCAGGGTAGCGCCTTTATCCGCCTGATTCACCGTGACGGGCACGCTTAAGCGCTGACGATAAATTTCACTCTTACCGTAGAACTCGTCCTCGTGCCACTCGCCAGCGGGCATCTGCAATGCGCCGACGTTCGCCTTTGCCGGCGTGATGCTGACCTGCTTGCGATAGAGGTAGTAACCCTCTTTCACCTGCCAGGTGAGACTGAGATCGTGCTGGTTTTGCTGAAAGTCGAAAACGAACGCCTGGTCGGCAGGAATAAAGTTCGAACGGCCGGGTGTGTCAAACAATCCGGCAAAAGCTGACGTGCTGCACAGCAGCAGGATCAGCGTAATGAAGCGTTGAGCCATGAGAGATAATCGTTATCGCCGTGGACCACTGGCAGAACCAGCAGCTCCGGGGTTTGGTATGGATGATGAGACTTGAGGCAGTCGAGGAGCGCCTGCTGGTTTGTCAGGTTAGTTTTGAGCAACATCTGGACTTCGTACTCTTGCTCCAGCTTACCTTCCCAGTAATAAAGGGAGGTGGCACCGGGAAGAAGTGTGACACAGGCAGCCAGTTTTTCGGCCAGCACTTTGGCGGCCAGATCCTGGGCAGAAGCTTCATCAGGGGCGGTGCACAGTACAACAACAGCATCAGGCGTGTTCACAAGTCGACCTCCTCATCACGAAAGTCTTCACTATATCACGCAAGGCGGTTGGTCATTAATGAAACGGGCCGCAGAGCGGCCCGATTTTAACTATTTTTACAACGGCTAATCGTTTACAGCACAATGCCGCCGATGATAAAGCCGAGGATCACGCAGAGCGTAATCGCCACCACGCCCGGGATCAGGAACGCGTGGTTAAACACGTATTTACCAATACGGGTTGAGCCGGTGTCATCCATCTCAACCGCGGCCAGCAGGGTTGGGTAGGTGGGCAGAACGAACAGGGCGGAAACCGCTGCAAAAGAGGCAATCGCCGTCAGCGGCGTCACGCCCAGCATTAGTGCCGCAGGCATCAGCGCTTTGGTGGTCGCAGCCTGGGAGTACAGCAGCGTCGCGGCAAAGAACAGCACTACCGCCAGCAGCCACGGATAGTTGTGCAGCAGGTCGCCTGCAACGGTCTGGATATCGCTAATGTGCGCTTTCACAAAGGTATCACCGAGCCACGCCACGCCCAGCACGCACACGCAGGCGCTCATACCGGATTTGAAGGTGCTGGCGTTCAGCACTTCGCTGGTGTCGATTTTACAGGTGATGCTGATCAGCGTCGCGATGGTCAGCATAAATACCACAATGGCTTCGTTACGCGGCAGAACCGGGTTCTGGATCAGACCTACCGTATCGCTGATGGCGGTCGCGTAGAACATCACGGCGACGATACCAATCAGGAACAGCAGCACGGAGCGTTTTGCATGCGGCTTCAGCTCGAAGACCTGGCTACCGCGCAGGCTCACTTCACCTTTTGCCAGACGCTCCTGGTAAACCGGATCGTCTTTCAGCTCGGCACCGAGGAAGTTACACAGTACGGCAGTGATCATTACCGCAATCAGCGTGACCGGAATACAGATTGCCAGCAGCGTCAGGTAGCTTACGCCCATCGGCTCAAGGATACCCGCGAAGAAGACCACCGCCGCGGAAATAGGCGAGGCGGTAATCGCAATCTGGGAGGCGACCACGGCAATAGAAAGAGGGCGAGACGGGCGAATACCCTGCTCTTTCGCCACTTCGGTGATTACCGGCAGCGTGGAGAAAGCGGTATGGCCGGTACCGGCGAGAATGGTCATAAACCAGGTCACCAGTGGGGCAAGGAAGGTGATGTATTTCGGATGGCGACGCAGCATTCGCTCCGCCAGGCTCACCAGGTAGTCCATACCGCCTGCGACCTGCATAGCCGCGATAGCAGCAATAACCGCCATGATGATTTCGATAACGTCAAAAGGGATTGCGCCGGGTTTAATCTGAAAGATCAGGGTAAGTACAAGCACCCCGAGACCGCCGGCAAAACCGATGCCGATACCCCCGAGTCGTGCGCCCAAATAAATCGCCAACAGGACGATGACGAGTTCTGCTCCAAACATAAAGACCTGCCTTGCTCATTAACAAGTTGATATTGAATTGTTGTGTTTTGGTAACGCCCATAAAGAAAAAAGGCACGTCACAAGTGACGTGCCTTTCGGAAGCTTAGCCTGAACGGTTACTGTTCGCTTTCATCGGTATATCGTTTCGCTTTATATGCCGGGTGCATCAGGTTCTGAGCGGAGAAGATATCGTCCAGTTCGGCTTCGGTCAACAATCCTCGCTCGAGAACCACCTCACGCACGCTCTTACCGGTTTCGGCACAAATCTTCCCGACGATATCGCCGTTGTGGTGGCCGATGAACGGGTTGAGGTAGGTGACGATGCCGATGGAGTTATAGACGTAGCCTTCACACACTTCTTTATTCGCGGTGATGCCGTTGATGCATTTTTCCAGCAGATTGTAGCAGGCGTTGGTCAGAATATGGATAGATTCAAACATTGCCTGGCCAATCACCGGCTCCATCACGTTCAGCTGGAGCTGACCGGCTTCGGAGGCCATGGTGACGGTCGTATCGTTACCAATAACCTTGAAGCACACCTGGTTCACCACCTCTGGCACCACCGGGTTCACTTTAGCTGGCATGATGGATGAACCCGCCTGCAACTCTGGCAGGTTGATTTCATTCAGGCCAGCGCGCGGACCGGAGGAGAGCAGGCGCAGGTCGTTACAGATTTTGGACAGTTTCACCGCCAGACGTTTCAGGGCGCTGTGTACCATCACATAGGCGCCGCAGTCTGAGGTGGCTTCAATCAGGTCTTCCGCAGGCACAACCGGCAGGTTGGACACTTCAGCCAGCTTCTGTACTGCCAGCTGCTGATAGCCATCTGGCGTGTTCAGGCGTGTACCGATGGCGGTTGCGCCCAGGTTAACTTCCAGCAACAGTTCGGACGTGCGCAGCAGGTTTTTCGTCTCTTCGTTCAGCAGCACGTTAAACGCGTGGAATTCCTGTCCGAGGGTCATTGGCACCGCGTCCTGCAACTGGGTACGGCCCATTTTCAGGATGTCCTGGAACTCTACGGCTTTACGCTGGAAGCCATCGCCCAGCTGATTAATCGCGTCGACCAGTTTGACGATAGAGGCATACACCGCGATGCGGAAGCCGGTTGGGTAGGCGTCGTTGGTGGACTGACATTTGTTAACGTGATCGTTCGGGTTCAGGTACTGGTATTCACCTTTCTGATGACCCATCAGCTCCAGGCCGATGTTTGCCAGCACTTCGTTGGTGTTCATGTTGACGGAGGTGCCCGCGCCGCCCTGATAGACGTCAACCGGGAACTGATCCATGCATTTACCGTTGTTCAGCACCTCATCGCACGCGGCGATAATCGCATTTGCAGCGCTTTTAGGAATGGTTTGCAGCTCTTTGTTCGCCAGAGCCGCGGCTTTTTTTACCATCACCATGCCACGCACAAATTCAGGGATGTCGCTGATTTTGCTGTTGCTGATGTAGAAGTTTTCAATCGCTCTCAGAGTGTGAACACCATAGTAGGCATCCGCTGGAACTTCCCTGGTACCCAACAAATCTTCTTCGATACGAATGTTGTTTAACATGTGAACCTTCTTTTCAAGCTGCCGATGGATTGTACTAAACACACAGTATATATGTGGTTTTGAATATTTTATGACCGACGATTATTCCCTCAATCGGCCAGATGTTCGAGATCATATGCTGATGATAGCGAATTGCCGTAAGCTGGATCACTTATTATCGACCCGATTTCATGATAATTATTAATCTGTGAAATATGTCACCGCTTTAATATTTCCAGAAAAAATATCCGTGCAAACCGATTGAATTTTGGCTAACCGCCACCATTTCTTATCTACGCGCTTCGCGAACACATTCAGTCAGGGGCCTGAAGGCACCTGCCACACAGGAGATGCCAGTGCGCTGGATACCATTTATTGCTTTCTTTCTTTATGTTTACATTGAGATTTCGATTTTCATTCAGGTTGCCCATGTGCTGGGCGTCCTGCTGACGCTGATTCTGGTGATCTTCACCTCCGTCATTGGCATGTCGCTGGTGCGCAATCAGGGTTTCAAAAATTTCCTGTTAATGCAGCAGAAGATGGCCGCAGGCGAAAGCCCGGCAGCCGAGATGATCAAAAGCGTGTCGCTGATTATTGCTGGCCTGCTGCTGATCCTGCCTGGTTTCTTCACCGACTTCCTCGGCCTGCTGTTGCTGTTGCCGCCGGTGCAGAAGCATCTGACCATGAAGCTGCTGCCGCACCTGCGTTTCAGCCGTATGCCAGGCGGTGGTTTCAGCACCGGCCCGGGGGATACCTTTGAAGGGGAATACCAGCGTAAGGATGAGCAGCGCGACCGGTTAGATCATAAAGACGATCGGTGAGTTTGTGGCCCGGTGGCGCTCGCTCACCGGGCCTGCGGCTTTTGCCGCTTCGGTAAAAACACCCACAGCCCCGCCAGCATGACGATGGCGTACACACTCTTCCATCCCACCATCGCCAGCAGCATCAGGCACAGGACACACCCGACAGCCGCCAGCGCCTTAAAGCGTCCTTTCAGTAGCCGACAGCCCGCCAGCATGCACAGCAGGTAGATCATGATGAAAATACCGTTGGCGTAGACAATCAGCGCGTCAAGGTTGATGTCGAGGAGATAAATGGCCAGGGAACTCACCACGCAGCAGCCCAGTACGGTATTCAGCGCATTCACCGGAAGCTGACGCTTTGACAGGCGTGAGAGGGGGCTATCCGGTTTATAAAGTGCCTGAGACCACACCAGCCGGGCGAAGCTCTGAATATAGATGTTGAGGCTGGCAAAGCAGGCGAGATAGCCAATCACGCAGGCTACCCACAGGGCCTTAACGCCAAACAGCTGCACCACGATGCCCGGCAGCGACGCGGCGGCGGCTTTCTCTTCACCGAACGCGTTGAAGTGCAGCACCAGTACGGTACAGGCCCAGTACACGGTACCCGCCAGCAGCAGGCCAATCATCAGGGCGCGGGGGAAATCACGCTCGGGCTGTTTAAACTCGGATGCCAGATGAGCGAACGCCTCCAGACCGACGAAACACCAGAACATAACGGATAGTGCAGCGAAAAGCTGTGCGTGGTCGATGTCGTTAATCGCGGGGAAAGGAATATCCGCCACGGTAATGTCACCCGCAAACCAGATGGCGACGATCAGCGCGACAATTAACACGGCGACCAGCGTTTGCAGATTGGCGCTGGAACTGGCCCCGCGTGAGCCTACCCACCAGACAATCGCCAGCGTACCGAGTTCAGCCAGCAGCAACTGTTCATCGTGCCAGCCAAACAGCGCCTGTCCGAAGCCGGTTGCGATATGCAGGGCTGCCGGAAGGCCAACGGGTATCACCGACAAAAATAGCCAGCCGGTGACGCGCTCCATCCGCGGCCCAAACGCCATGCCGACAAAATGCGCTACGCCGCCTGCGCTCGGGAAGTGCCGCCCGAGTATGGCAAAGACAATCGCCACCGGAAACACCAGTACGATCAGCACCGGCCATGCCCAAAGACTGTTATTGCCGGCAACCAATGCCGCCAGCGCGGGAACCGCAAATACCCCCGTGCCTAATAAAGACGTTGAGAGTAAGCCAATGCCCTGCGCCAGCCCCAACTCCTGCCTGAGTCCACTCATTTACCTCGTCCCGCCACCATCAAAAGAGAGTGGATGGTAACACTTTCGCAAATTTTTTTTCGATTACCCCTTGAAGGGGTAAAAAGCTATCCCCATCTCTCAGGGCACTAGCCGGAAAACCGCATGCGGACCGGCGTCATCCATAACTGATAATGACTTTCTCAAAGGAGAGCTATCAATGAGTATTCGTCCGTTACATGATCGTGTGATCGTCAAACGTAAAGAAGTTGAAACCAAGTCTGCTGGCGGCATCGTTCTGACCGGTTCAGCAGCAGCAAAATCAACGCGTGGCGAAATCATCGCTGTCGGTAAGGGCCGCATCCTGGAAAACGGAACTGTGCAGCCACTGGACGTTAAAGTTGGTGACATCGTCATTTTCAACGATGGCTACGGCGTGAAATCCGAGAAGATCGACAATGAAGAAGTGTTGATCATGTCCGAGAGCGACATTCTGGCAATTGTTGAAGCGTAATTAACGCACGAAACTGTACGAATTTGAGGAAATAAGAACATGGCAGCTAAAGACGTAAAATTCGGTAACGACGCTCGTGTAAAAATGCTCCGCGGCGTAAACGTACTGGCAGACGCAGTGAAAGTCACTCTGGGCCCGAAAGGCCGTAACGTAGTGCTGGACAAATCCTTCGGCGCGCCAACCATCACCAAAGATGGTGTTTCTGTTGCACGTGAAATCGAGCTGGAAGACAAGTTCGAAAACATGGGCGCACAGATGGTGAAAGAAGTTGCCTCTAAAGCGAACGACGCTGCCGGTGACGGTACCACCACCGCGACCGTACTGGCGCAGGCGATCATCACCGAAGGCCTGAAAGCCGTTGCTGCGGGCATGAACCCAATGGATCTGAAACGTGGTATCGACAAAGCTGTCGCCTCTGCTGTTGAAGAACTGAAAGCGCTGTCCGTACCGTGCTCTGACTCTAAAGCCATTGCTCAGGTTGGTACTATCTCCGCTAACTCCGACGAAACCGTAGGTAAACTGATCGCTGAAGCGATGGATAAAGTCGGTAAAGAAGGCGTGATCACCGTTGAAGACGGTACTGGTCTGGAAGACGAACTGGACGTGGTTGAAGGTATGCAGTTCGATCGCGGTTACCTGTCTCCATACTTCATCAACAAGCCAGAAACTGGCGCTGTTGAGCTGGAAAGCCCGTTCATCCTGCTGGCTGACAAGAAAATCTCCAACATCCGCGAAATGCTGCCAGTGCTGGAAGCCGTTGCGAAAGCAGGCAAGCCGCTGGTAATCATTGCTGAAGACGTTGAAGGCGAAGCGCTGGCGACTCTGGTGGTTAACACCATGCGTGGCATCGTGAAAGTGGCAGCGGTTAAAGCACCTGGCTTCGGCGATCGTCGTAAAGCGATGCTTCAGGATATCGCTACCCTGACTGGCGGTACCGTGATCTCCGAAGAGATCGGTATGGAGCTGGAAAAAGCGACCCTGGAAGACCTGGGCCAGGCGAAACGCGTTGTGATCAACAAAGACACCACCACCATCATCGACGGTGTGGGTGAAGAAGCTGCTATTCAGGGCCGTGTTGGTCAGATCCGTAAGCAGATCGAAGAAGCAACTTCCGATTACGACCGTGAAAAACTCCAGGAGCGCGTAGCGAAACTGGCAGGCGGCGTAGCGGTAATCAAAGTCGGTGCGGCTACCGAAGTTGAAATGAAAGAGAAGAAAGCACGCGTTGACGATGCCCTGCACGCGACCCGTGCTGCGGTAGAAGAAGGCGTGGTTGCTGGTGGTGGTGTCGCGCTGGTGCGTGTAGCCGCTAAACTGGCTGGCCTGACTGCTCAGAACGAAGACCAGAACGTGGGTATCAAAGTTGCGCTGCGCGCGATGGAAGCTCCTCTGCGTCAGATCGTGTCCAACGCCGGTGAAGAGCCGTCTGTGGTTGCGAACAACGTGAAAGCGGGTGAAGGTAACTACGGTTACAACGCGGCAACTGAAGAATACGGCAACATGATCGACTTCGGTATCCTGGATCCAACTAAAGTGACCCGTTCTGCACTGCAATACGCGGCATCTGTAGCTGGTCTGATGATCACGACCGAGTGCATGGTGACCGACCTGCCTAAAGGCGACGCGCCTGACTTAGGTGCTGCTGGTGGTATGGGCGGCATGGGTGGCATGGGCGGCATGATGTAATCATGTTGTTCTGAACCTCTCAGAACGAACCCCGGGCAGCAATGCCCGGGGTTTTTTATTGTCTTCTACTCAAACGTGCCTTTCACGCACACAACGCCTCCACTCACCATCTGGCGGCCTTTCGCCCAGACCTCACGGATCTTAAGATCATCGGTCAGCACCAGGACGTCGGCATCGCATCCGGGCGCGATCCGCCCTTTATGCTCCAGGCCGAGAAACTCCGCCACGTTACGCGTAAACGGCAGAAGCGCCTCCTCCAGCGGCAGGTGATACCGGCCGACCAGCTGCTGTAGCGTCTCAAGCAGGGACTCAAATCCCGCCACGCCAATGCCAACAAGATTACCATTTGCGTCAAAATTCGGCTGGCTGCCGTTGCCATCCGAGCTGAGCGTGAGCCGGTTAAACGGCACCTGTGCTTCACGGGCCGTCGCGATAGCGGTGGCGGCATCAACAGGCTCGCTGATGCTGGTGGTGATGTCGATGTACCCCCCTTCGCGGGCATAGTCCAGTGCGGCGTGGAACAGTGCCTGGGCGCGGTTGACGTGAGTTGGCAGCAGCTTCGTACGGGGCACGTCGGCGTTATTCAGGATGTTAAGCAGCGGCTCCAGCAGTTTCGGGCTGTTGCCGAGGTGAAACACGGATATCCCCGCTTTGGCGCCCAGCAGCCCGCCGACGCGTGACTGGGCGGCCATATTCGCGAGCTGGTCATCTGCCGGCGCGGAAGAGCGATGGTCGGAAATCGCGCATTTCACGCCAATGATTTTATCAATCAGCGCCACATCCTTTTCGATACTGCCGGTAATCGTCGGAGAAGGCAGGCCATACGCGCCTGTCAGCATCCACGTGCTGATCCCTTCATGCTCAAGCGCCCGCGTTTTCGCCAGCAGCGACTCGGGATGGCGGGTCACGCCGTCGGTGCCCAGCAGGCCAACAACGGAGGTGATGCCAGCCGCCACCAGCGCAGACAATCGCACCTCTGGCGTCCGGGTGTGGGGACCGGCTTCACCGCCGCCGCCAATCAGGTGTACATGCTGATCGATAAACCCCGGACAAACCACCGCTCCGGCGAGATCGCTTTCAGGACAGTCTGGCCTCGTTGTGGCGTGGCCCGTTTTTTCGACTGCGACGATTTTTCCTCCGGCAATCAGCAGATCGCAATGCCCAAGATCCTCGGGAGCGTAAAGCTGCGCATTGCGGAAAAGGTGCGGTTCCAGCACTGAAAAATCCATTTTTATCTCCTCAGAAGAGTAGCTGCATCACCCACATTGAGAGCAGGGCGTTAATGACGCAGATAGTGATGATGTGCGGATAATACTTCGGGTTGACGCCTGCGGTGCCAAGGCAACGGCCCGTGTTTTGCACCGGATTACCCATCAGATAGATGGCGGGCAGCAGGATGGTGGCATCGTGACCGTTGAGCGTGCCGGCAGCGACCAGACTGGCGCAGACCCCCACACCGCCGCCCATGCTCATTACCGAGGCCAGAAGAACCGTTGCCGCCGCACCCGGAAGCCCCCACAGGGCCATGATGGGCTCGCATACCCTGCCGACAATATCCAGCAGGCCGGTTACCTTGAGCGCCTGAATGATGACAAACGCCATGACCACGTTCGGCAGCAGGCTGGTGGTGGCGATGGTAAAGCCGCGGCGGGCGCCATCGATAAACAGGTCCATGATATTTTTACGCGGCTGGGCGATCATCTTTCCTCCTGAACGCGGCGAACTTCCATGTGGGCGATCCACAGTCGCAGGAAGTTCGCGCCAACAAATTTGAACACCAGAATGACGGCAAGCGGCGTGATCACCGGGACGGTAATAAAGGTAAAGAGTGCGGCACCAGAAGAAAAATAGTTGGTAATAATGGCGCTACCGCTGGTCTGGAAGGTGGCGAAAATGGCGCGTTCATGGTCAGTAATCGCCCCTTCGTCAGTCAACTCTTTGGTCATCCCTGCGGCTGCATCGGTATTTTGCAGGTTGGCGATAAGCGCCAGAGAGCAGATGCCCGGCACGCCGAGCAGCGGGCGCAGAATGGGCGTCATGAGCTGTTGTGCGGCGCGCAGCCCGCCCAGCCCCTCGGTAACGGCAATGATCCCGAGCGATAAAATGACCGAGGGCGCCAGTTCAAGGGCAAACAAAAACCCGTCTTTCGCTCCTGTGCCGCCCTCACCGCGAAACGTTAGCGCGCCGTTCACCGGTCCAAAGCTGCCGTTCAGCACGGTGAAATCCAGCACGCGCCACCATTCGGTACTTTTGGCGAAAAAACCTGAGAAAAATACGATGGTGAGCACGAACGCCAGATAGCCCACCCAGGTTACTTTTTCCTCTCCTGAGGATGATGCACTCATGAAACCCCCTTTTTTGAGTCGCGTACAAAAGTTGTACGTCGCATCACTAAAAACGATCGGGGGCTAAAACACGATATCCCAAAGGTTATTATCAGAATTCATTTAAGATGTCGGAGGAGTGCGAGCGGAATCTGGCTCGCAGAAATGCTCAGCATTTTTCTTTTGGTCATCTTTTTAGTATAAGGTTTACACGCGGACAACTACTGTCCAGCTTATTGAAAACGAGGAATAACATGCGCATAAAAGTCTGTGCAGGGATTGTAGGTGCAGCATTGCTGCTGGCGGGTTGTAGCACCAGCAATGAGCTGACGGCAGCGGGCCAGAGCGTTCGCTTTGTGGAAGATAAGCCGGGCAGCGAATGCCAGCTGTTAGGCACCGCCACTGGCGAGCAAAGCAACTGGATGTCGGGGCAGCACGGCGAAGAGGGCGGCTCTATGCGCGGTGCGGCCAATGCCCTGCGTAATCAGGCTGCGGCAATGGGCGGCAATGTGATTTACGGGGTGAGCAGCCCGACGCAGGGGATGCTGTCCAGCTTTGTGCCAACCGCCAGCCAGATGAACGGCCAGGTCTATAAGTGCCCGAACTGATATAACTTTTTGATGGCGCTGCCGCTTTATCTCCAGGGCAGGTAAGCGTAGCGCTACCTGCCTTTTTACTGCTGCCGCAGCTGCAAATCCAGCGGCGTCTTACTCGGCTCTCCGCCAATCTCACGTGCCAGCTTCGGCACCATATAACCCGAAACCAGCGTTAACAGCTCGCGCATAATCTTCCGGGCCTCTTCATCTGTCACCATGAAGTGCGCCGCGCCCTGGACGCGATCCAGAACATGCAGGTAATAGGGCATTACGCCCGCATCAAATAAGGCATTGCTGAGATCGGCCAGCACGCGGGCGCTGTCGTTCACGCCGCGCAGTAATACGCTCTGGTTGAGCAGCGTCACGCCTGCCTTTCGCATACGCGCCATCGCCGCACGAAAGTCCGCGTCAATTTCATTTGCGTGGTTGATATGGTTCACCAGCAGCACCTGCAAACGGGACTGCTCCAGGCGCGTGACCAGGGCGTCGGTGATACGCGCCGGGATGACGATCGGTAAACGGCTGTGAATGCGCAGACGCTTAATGTGCGGGATGGTCTCAAGCTGAGTCAGCAGCCAGTCCAGCTCATGATCTTTTGCCATCAGCGGGTCGCCGCCGGAAAAGATGATTTCATCCAGCTCCGGGTGCGCCGCGATGTAGTCCAGTGCCACCTGCCAGTTGCGTTTATTGCCCTGATTTTCGGCGTACGGGAAGTGGCGACGGAAGCAATAGCGGCAATTTACCGCGCAACCGCCCTTAACCAGCAGCAGGGCGCGATTACGGTATTTATGCAGCAAACCCGGTACGACACTGTTTTGCTCTTCCAGCGGATCGGTGCTGTATCCGGGGGCGGTAATAAACTCATCCTGAGAGGTAAGCGTCTGTTTTAATAATGGATCATCAGGGTTACCCTTTTCCATTCGGGCAACAAACGCGCGGGGAACGCGCAGGGCGAAAAGGCGCTTCGCCTCACGACCTGCACGCAACGCTTCGTGCTGTTCGAGGTCTAAAAGACGCAGCAATTCATCAGGACTGGTGATTACATCGGCAAGTTGCGATAACCAATCTTCTCTGGACGGGGTGTTTAGGGTTACAATATGCGCCATTTTGTGGCTTAGCTACCAGTTAACAAATTTAGAGGGCCTTATGGCAACGTACTATAGCAACGATTTTCGTGCTGGTCTTAAAATCATGATGGACGGCGAACCGTACGCGGTTGAAGCCAGCGAATTCGTTAAACCAGGTAAAGGCCAGGCATTCGCACGCGTTAAGCTGCGCCGCCTGCTGACCGGTACCCGTGTTGAGAAAACCTTCAAATCTACTGACTCCGCTGAAGGCGCTGATGTTGTCGATATGAACCTGACTTACCTGTACAACGACGGTGAGTTCTGGCACTTCATGAACAACGAAACCTTCGAGCAGCTGTCTGCGGACGCGAAAGCGATTGGCGACAACGCCAAGTGGCTGCTGGATCAGGCTGAGTGCATCGTTACCCTGTGGAACGGTCAGCCTATCGCGGTTACGCCTCCGAACTTCGTTGAGCTGGAAATCGTTGAAACCGATCCAGGTCTGAAAGGTGATACCGCAGGTACTGGCGGCAAGCCTGCCACCCTGTCTACCGGCGCGGTGGTTAAAGTGCCACTGTTCGTACAGATCGGTGAAGTGATCAAAGTGGATACCCGCTCCGGCGAATATGTATCCCGCGTGAAGTAATTTACGTCATGATTAAAGGCGCAGCGCCCGCTGCGCCTGATTTTGCAGGCAGGGAAGATGAAACGTACCGTTAAAATTCTGCTTCTGTTAGCGTTCTCCAGCGCAATTCTCTCCGGTTGTAACACCGCGCGTGGCGTGGGCGAAGATATTCAGGATCTCGGCCATATCATTTCCCATGCGGCCAGCTAATTCCGTCTAATTTTCCTAAAAATTCTTCCTTTTCCGTCAAACGACAAGATCTTGTCTATTCTTAAGTTGCTATACACAAAATAACTTTGGCTATAAAAGGAAGATATTATGGTTAAGAAAACAATTGCAGCGATCTTTTCTGTTCTGGTGCTTTCTTCGGTACTGACTGCATGTAACACCACCCGTGGCGTAGGGGAAGATATCTCCGACGGTGGTAACGCGATTTCTGGCGCAGCAACTAAAGCTCAGAACTAATGAAAGCGACGGTACGGCAGCTAACTTCACCGTACCGTCAATTCTCCACTTCCTGTAGCGATAAAAACGGGGAGTAACGCGTATCCATATGAAGCTTCATGCGGATATTGCGTTTGTACGTATACACCGTTTTTCCGTTAATGCGCAGATTGCTGGCAATTTTCTGGTTGCTCGCACCATCCATCCACAGGGTCAGTACTCTCTCTTCCTGACGCGTCAGTAACGGTGCCGCCATTTCCGGAAGCTCCGCGCTTACGCATGTCGTTAGCGCGTCGTTTATCACCGCCGCCAGTTTTTCCAGATCGGTATTTTTGGAGAGTGAAGACCATATCGGGAACTGCGCAAGATAATCTGTCATCTCCTGCTCCTGCCCCGATTGCAGCATAATAAAAGGCAATGTTTCGCTGGCAATAAGCAGGGAAGATAGCTGCTGAAAATGGTGTAAATCCTGCCGGAAGCCCGATAAATCAGCGATGACCAGCGCAGGTTTCCATTGCAGGATATGCTCTCTGGCGAGGAAAAGATTATTTACCCCGGTTACGACGAAATGACCCGAAAACAGGTCTGAATGATTGAGCCAGGCTTCAAATCCCGTGCGGGTGAAGTGACAACGGTCAATCAAAAGAATTTTGAACATATAATTTTCGCAGTCGGCTAGTGGTTTGGCTTCCTGCCATCAGAAAGCCTATCATCATAGAGAAGTCGGATGAGTCATAAATGCCTGAACTCCGTGCCTTACTGAGGCTATTTCTTGCCTTAACGTGTTCAGCAGAAAAAGTTTGAAAAAAAATTCCATGCTAACCAAAATATAAGGCGCAACCTCAGCCTTGCGGGACGACCCGTAAGCGCTTCATTCATCGGGGACGGCCCCAACTTGTCGTTAAGTTAAGGAGCCTGATATGTCCTGGATCGTTCTTGTTATTGCCGGTTTGCTCGAAGTGGTATGGGCAATTGGCCTGAAATATACCCATGGTTTTACCCGCCTGACGCCCAGCGTCATCACTATCGCCGCAATGATTGTCAGTATCGTCATGCTGTCATGGGCGATGCGAACCTTGCCAGTCGGAACGGCTTACGCTGTCTGGACTGGAATTGGCGCGGTAGGGGCTGCCATTACCGGCATTCTGCTGCTGGGGGAGTCTGCGAGTCTGGCGCGCATCGCCAGCCTCGCGTTAATCGTCGCGGGTATCATCGGGTTAAAACTCAGTACGCACTAATGCAGCTGTTTTACCCAGATTAATTTCGTCACGTCAAACCCTTGCCGGGTCGCTATGTCCAGCATCTGCTGTTTCATTTCCGTCGAGATCGTTGGCGTGCGGGAGAGGAGCCACAGATAGTTGCGATCCGGCCCACACACCAGCGCATGGCGGTACTCTCTGTCCAGCGCAATGACGTTATACCCGCCGTAGAATGGGCCGATGAAAGAGACTTTCATGGCCGCGCGGTTAGACGCGCCGGTGAAATAGGCCTGACCAACTGACTGCTGCCACATCTGGCGATCCGGGTTATAGCCGCGGTTAATGACCCGGATCCCGCCGTCATCCATCGCGCTGTAGCTGACCGTGACTTTTTCTAAGCTCCGTTCGAACTGATGGTCCATTCGGGCGATTTCATACCAGGTGCCGAGGAAGCGCTGTGCGTCGAAATTACTGACTACCGTGACGCCAGGCGGAGGAGTAGGGGAACTGCAAGCAACCACTAAAAACGCGGCTGTTACTGCGGCAATAACAGGCAGAATGCGCATAGGAGTTTCCTTACTGTTTTTTGTTAAGTGTAGATGACAGCAAGGAAAATGCGGGAGATTGTGCAGGGTGTTTTGCCGGGTGGCGGCTTCGCCTTACCCGGCCTACAAAGTTCACGCGTTGTGTAGGCCGGGTAAGCGCAGCGCCACCCGGCAATGTTTTACTGTAGCGCCTCGAGGATATGGTATGCCGCCTCAACGCGTGCCGGGTTCGGATAGCTTGTATTCGCGAGCATCACAATACCGATCTGCTTTTCAGGAATAAAGGCCACGTAGCTGCCAAACCCGCCAGTAGAGCCCGTTTTATGGACCCAGGACGCTTTGACCGGGGGAGCCGGTGGATTCACTTCTGCCACGGGCAACGGCGCCAGCGCTACCTTACTGTCGCTGCCCTCGACCACCGTGTTGGCCTCCACGGGCCAGTTGAGCATCTCCCAGCCCAGACCCTGATACATTGACCCGATACGCCAGTAGCGCGACTGCGCCAGCGCGATGCCCTGCTTAAGTGAGGCATCAGCAACGTTCTCCGGCGCCATGTTTGCCATGACCCAGTTCGCCATATCCTGCACGTTGGTTTTCACGCCATAGGCTTGTGCATCCAGCATACCCGGCGAAACGCGCACCGCTTTACCGTCACGATAGCCCCAGGCGTAATGTGCCTCTTCCGCTTTCGGCACGTTAATCCAGGTATGGTCCAGCTTGAGCGGCTTAAGGACCCGCGTCGTCATGGCCTGCTCATAGGGCATGCCAGAAGGTTTGACCGCCAGCGCACCAAAAAGACCGATGCTGGCGTTGGCGTAAAGACGCGTTGTGCCAGGCTTCCACTGCGGCTGCCAGTTTTGATAAAAGCGCAGCAGGGAGGCGTTATCCGTGACCTCATCCGGTACCTGTAGCGGCAGGCCGCCAGCGGTGTAGGTGGCGAGATCCAGCATACGAATACCCTGCCACTGCTTGCCCGTCAGCTGTGGCCAGTATCTGGTCACCGGATCGTCCAGCGAAATTTCACCGCGAGCAATGGCATCCCCACCTAAAACGCCGGTGAAGGTTTTACTTATAGAACCCAGCTCGAACAGGGTCTGAGGCGTAACGGGTTTATTCGCCGCGATATCGGCCTTGCCAAACGTGTAATAGTGCGGTTTTCCCTGATAAATAACGGCCACCGCCATGCCTGGAACAGACTGGGCTTTCATCAGCGGGGTAACCGTATTCGCTACCACCTCCGCCAGCTGTTTTTCTGACACTGGCGTGGCGAGAGCAGAGCAAGAGATGCCGAGCAGCAGGGCGCAGCAAAGGGATTTTTTCATCATCAGTAATCTTCCGTAATAGCGAGTCAAGGGGATGTCCGGGCCCGTCAGACAGGCGTAGTCTGTTGGATTTGACTGTGCCTGACAAACGGTTAAATTTAGCATTAGCTGTTAATTTTTCTAACGGAAGCGACCATGACGCGAAGCTATCTCCCCCTCAATTCGCTTCGGGCTTTTGAGGCCGCCGCAAGACATCTCAGCTTTACGCATGCGGCCATTGAACTGAACGTGACGCATTCGGCTATTAGCCAGCATGTGAAAACGCTGGAGCAGCACCTGAACTGTCAGCTGTTCGTTCGCGTGTCGCGCGGGCTGATGTTGACTACCGAGGGCGAAAATTTACTGCCGGTGCTGAATGATTCGTTCGATCGTATAGCCGGAATGCTGGATCGCTTCGCTAACCATCGTGCGCAGGAGAAGCTGAAAATCGGCGTGGTGGGTACGTTTGCCACCGGGGTCTTATTCTCGCAGCTGGAGGATTTTCGCCGTGGCTATCCGCACATCGATCTTCAGCTTTCCACCCATAACAACCGCGTTGATCCGGCTGCCGAAGGGCTTGACTATACGATCCGCTACGGTGGCGGGGCGTGGCACGGTACCGAGGCTGAATTTCTTTGTCATGCGCCGCTCGCGCCGCTGTGTACGCCTGATATCGCCGCCAGTCTGCACAGTCCGGCCGACATCCTCAGGTTTACGCTGCTGCGCTCCTACCGACGCGACGAGTGGACCGCGTGGATGCAGGCGGCCGGCGAGCATCCCCCTTCGCCAACGCACCGCGTGATGGTATTTGATTCGTCCGTGACCATGCTGGAGGCCGCTCAGGCAGGGGTGGGTATTGCTATTGCGCCTGTCGATATGTTTACCCATCTGTTAGCCAGCGAGCGCATTGTGCAGCCCTTTGCGACGCAGATTGAGCTTGGCAGCTACTGGCTGACCCGATTGCAGTCCCGGGCAGAAACGCCAGCCATGCGCGAATTTTCCCGGTGGCTGGTGGAGAAGATGAAAAAGTAAAAAGCCCGCCGGATGGCGGGCCTGTTCAGTCAGATGGTGACCACGGCAATCAACGTGACGACCGTCAGAATGGTCGCCAGACCGTAGAAGACCCATTTACCGCTTGGCACATGGATTTTCAGATCGTGCATCGCATGGTGGATACGGTGCAGACCACACCACAGCGGCAGGACGATCATCAGGAAGATGAACACGCGGCCAATAAAGCTGCTCGCAAAGGCCAGTACGCGCTCATAGCTCAGCGCATCGCCCGGGAACAGCCCCAGCGGCAGCATTATCCCGACCAGCAGGATAATGACCGGGGCAATAATGGCGCTCCACATGCCGCCTGCGCCAAACAGCCCCCAGAAGACCGGCTCGTCTGAACGTTTTGGATTTGGATTGATCACAGTAGTCTCCTTACCAGAACAGTGCGACAAACAGAATGACCACAGAGACAACTGCCGTCACTGCCCAGAGCCCTTTAATGACCGGCTCTGGCCCCATTTTTTCGCCTTTTACAATGATGTTCGCTGCTTTTGGCGCCAGTTCAAACCAGGTTTTGGTATGAAGCAGCGCGGCGGCGAGCACAATCAGGTTCAGCACAACGATGATTGGGTTTTGCAGGAAGCCCACAAAACTGGCCCAGGCTTCCGGGCCGTGCTTGAGGGCATAAACCCCGTACAGCAGTTCGAGGCTGAACCAGACCGCGGGAACAGCCGTGCCTTCACGCAGCATATAGAAGCGATAAAACGGCAGTTTTTTCCACCAGGTGGACGGCATTGGTCGCATGTAGGCTTTGCGTTTAGTCGTCATCATGCACTCCTTAGCGTGGTTTCAGGGTAGCGATAAGAAAGTCTTTCGAGCTTTCCACCTTTCCCTGCTGAATGGCGGCGGCCGGGTCGACATGCTTCGGACAGACTTCGGAGCAGTAACCGACAAACGTGCAGGTCCAGACCCCGTTCTGGCTGTTCAACTGGGCCATACGTTCTTTTTTGCCGTGGTCCCGGCTGTCTTCGTTATAACGGTGCGCCAGGGTAATGGCGGCCGGGCCGATAAACTCAGGGTTCAGGCCAAACTGCGGACAGGCGGCGTAGCACAGGCCGCAGTTGATGCAGCCGGAGAACTGATGGTATTTCGCCATCTGCGCGGGCGTCTGGGTGTTTGGCCCCTGATCCGGCGTGCGCGGGTTGCCGATGATGTACGGCTTAATCGCTTCGAGGCTTTCGATAAAGTGGGTCATGTCGACCACCAGATCGCGCTCAATCGGGAAGTTGCCCAGCGCTTCAACCTTGATACCTTTGGTGTAATCACGCAGGAAGGTTTTACACGCCAGCTTTGGCACCTTGTTGACCATCATGCCGCAGGAGCCGCAAATTGCCATGCGGCAGGACCAGCGGTAGCTCAGGTCTGGGGCCAGGTTATCTTTGATATAGCCGAGCGCATCCAGCAGGGAGGTTTGCTCGTCGTAAGGGACTTCATAGAAAGCGCTGTGCGGCGCGGCGTCCACTTCCGGATTGTAGCGCACCACTTCAATTTTCAGTTTTTGCATCTCAGCCATTCGCCTTCTCCTTCTTATCGGCGGCTTCTGCTTCTGCACCGTACACGCGTTTCGCCGGTGGCAGCGTGGTGATTTTCACGTCGCTGTAGTCCAGTCGCGTAGTGCCATCCGCATCGCGCCAGGCGAGAGTGTGTTTAAGGAAATTGACGTCGTCACGTTCGGTGCAGCCCTCATCCAGGCGCTGGTGCGCGCCGCGGGACTCTTTACGCGCCAGGGCGGAATGGGCCATACATTCTGCGACGTTCAGGCCGTGGCCCAGTTCAATGGTATAAAGCAGATCGGTATTGAAGACGCTGGAGGTGTCGGTGATGCGCACGCGTTTGAAGCGCTCCTGCAACTCAGCCAGCTTGTCGACGGTTTTCTGCATCAGCTCTGGCGTACGGTAGATCCCGCAGCCTTCTTCCATCGACAGCCCCATTTCGTCGCGGATCTTCGACCAGTTTTCGTTACCTTCCTGGTTCACCAGGTCTTTCAGGCGTTTTTCGACGTCTGCAACCTGCGCATCCAGCGCCGCGCTGTTAGCTTCACCTGCCGTTGCGGCACGCTCCATCGCACGTTCGCCCGCCATGCGACCAAAGACCACCAGCTCAGCCAGCGAGTTCGAGCCCAGACGGTTTGCGCCGTGCAGACCGACGGAGGAACACTCGCCCACCGCAAACAGCCCTTCGATGCGGGTTTCGCACTGCTGGTCGGTTTCGATACCGCCCATGGTGTAGTGCGCGGTTGGACGCACCGGGATCGGCTCTTTCACCGGATCGACGCCCACATAGGCTTTCGCCAGCTCGCAGATAAACGGCAGACGCTCCAGCAGTTTCTTCTCGCCGAGATGACGCAGGTCGAGATGCACCACGTCGCCGCGCGGCGTTGAGATGGTGTTGCCTTTGCGCCACTCGTGCCAGAAAGCCTGAGAAACTTTGTCGCGTGGGCCGAGTTCCATGTATTTGTTTTTCGGCTCGCCAAGCGGGGTTTCCGGACCCATGCCGTAATCCTGCAAATAGCGATAGCCGTTTTTGTTGACCAGAATACCGCCTTCACCGCGGCAGCCTTCCGTCATCAGTATGCCGGAGCCCGGCAGGCCGGTTGGGTGATACTGGACGAACTCCATATCACGCAGCGGGACGCCGTGGCTGAGTGCCATGCCCATACCGTCACCGGTGACGATGCCGCCGTTGGTGTTGTAGCGGTATACGCGACCCGCACCGCCCGTTGCCATCACCACCGCCTTAGCGCGGATCTGGACAAGCGTGCCTTCCATCATGTTCATCGCCACCAGTCCGCGCGCATGACCGTCGTCGACCAGAATGTCGAGAACGAAATGTTCGTCAAAGCGCTGGATTTGTGGGAACTGGAGGGAGGTCTGGAACAGGGTGTGCAGCATGTGGAAGCCGGTCTTATCGGCGGCAAACCAGGTGCGTTCGATCTTCATGCCACCGAAGCGGCGGACGTTGACGCTCCCGTCCGGACGGCGGCTCCACGGGCATCCCCACTGTTCCAGCTGGGTCATTTCCGTTGGGCAATGGTGCACGAAGTAATCAACGACATCCTGTTCGCAAAGCCAGTCGCCCCCTGCAACCGTGTCGTGGAAATGGTATTCGAAGCTGTCATGATCCTGCGCGACGGCGGCGGATCCTCCTTCTGCGGCTACCGTGTGGCTGCGCATCGGATAGACTTTTGAAATCAATGCGATTTTAGCGTTCGGATTGGCTTGTGCCGCAGCAATTGCAGCGCGTAATCCAGCCCCGCCAGCGCCTATTACGGCAAGATCGGCTTGAAAAGTTTGCACGACATTCCTCCAGATTTTTGTTTTCCCGCAACGGGATGAACTAAAGGACGTTCACCTGCCCGAACGGGCGATTGCGGAAGCGATTCCACTGCTCCTTTATGGGTAAAACAGTATAACCGCGTAGAAGTGAGGGAAATTTGACGTGTTCGATTTTTTTGCTGTTCTGTGCGGTGATTTATCATCGTGATTAATGAATGGCGTCACAGTATTTCTCTGTGCAATGAAAAAGGACTTTTACTGTGCAAAATTTGTCTCTGCCCCGGCTTACGAGTAGACTTCGTGCCCTTGTCTGAAAACGGAGAAATAACTCATGAGCGAAACGGCCACCTGGCAGCCGAGCGCATCCATTCCAAACCTGCTAAAGCGCGCAGCAATTATGGCGGAGATCCGCCGTTTCTTTGCCGATCGCGGCGTCCTGGAGGTGGAAACGCCGTGCATGAGTCAGGCGACGGTCACGGATATTCATCTGGTCCCGTTTGAAACCCGTTTTGTTGGCCCAGGCCACTCTCAGGGCATGAATCTGTATCTGATGACCAGCCCGGAATACCATATGAAGCGTCTGCTGGCGGCCGGGTGTGGTCCGGTCTATCAGCTGTGCCGTAGCTTCCGTAATGAAGAGATGGGCCGACACCATAATCCGGAATTCACCATGCTGGAGTGGTACCGCCCGCACTACGACATGTATCGTCTGATGAACGAAGTTGACGATCTGCTGCAACAGGTGCTGGATTGCGCGGAAGCTGAAACGCTCTCCTATCAGCAGGCCTTCCAGCGCCATCTGGAAATCGATCCGCTGTCGGCTGATAAAACACAGCTGCGTGAAGTGGCGGCAAAACTGGATCTGAGCAACGTGGCGGATAACGAAGAGGATCGCGACACGCTGCTGCAACTGCTGTTCACCTTTGGTGTTGAACCGCAGATTGGCAAAGATCGTCCGACGTTTGTCTATCACTTCCCGGCCAGCCAGGCCTCACTGGCGCAGATCAGCACCGAAGATCACCGCGTGGCGGAGCGTTTTGAGGTGTATTTCAAAGGCATCGAGCTGGCGAACGGTTTCCACGAGCTGACCGACGCGCGCGAACAGCAGCAGCGTTTCGAGCAGGATAACCGCAAGCGCAACGCGCGCGGTCTGCCGCAGCAGCCGATTGATACTCATCTGCTGGAAGCGCTTAAAGCCGGTCTGCCGGACTGCTCCGGCGTGGCGCTGGGTGTGGATCGTCTGGTCATGCTGGCGCTGGGTGCCGAGCACCTGGGCGATGTGATTGCCTTTACGGTCGATCGCGCCTGAAAAAATGCCGGGTGGCGCTGCGCTTACCCGGCCTACTCGATCATTTAACTCTGCCACATTAAAAACTGCTCATTTCTCTCTATACGGGTCTTTTTCTTAATTTGACTCGGATAGCCACATTGTTTGTCTGGTCATCTGCTACCATCCGCGCAGTTTAATTCCGTTTCGGATGGTTATATGTCTCACTCACTCAAAAAAATGACCCTTACCGGGCTCATTCTGATGATTTTTACGTCAGTCTTTGGCTTTGCCAATAGCCCGTCCGCGTTTTATCTGATGGGCTACAGCGCGACGCCGTTTTATATCGTTTCCGCTCTGTTCTTCTTTATCCCGTTTGCGCTGATGATGGCGGAGATGGGCTCGGCGTACCGGAAAGAAGAGGGCGGCATCTATTCGTGGATGAACAACAGCGTCGGTCCGCGTTACGCATTTATCGGTACGTTCATGTGGTTTTCATCCTACGTCGTCTGGATGGTCAGCACGGCGGCCAAGGTTTGGGTGCCGTTCTCAACGTTTCTCTTCGGTGCGGATAAAACGCAGGTCTGGTCTCTGGCGGGGCTGAGCTCCACGCAGGTGGTCGGTATTCTGGCAGTGTGCTGGATGGTGGTGGTCACCCTGGTGGCCTCGAAAGGCATCAACAAAATTGCCCGTATCACTGCCGTTGGCGGTATTTCCGTGATGTGCCTGAACCTGGTGCTGCTGCTGGTCAGCATCGCCATTCTGTGCCTGAACGGCGGGCATTTCGCACAGGAAGTCAACTTCGTTTCATCGCCTAATCCGGGTTACCAGTCCGGGCTGGCCATGCTCTCCTTTGTGGTGTTTGCCATCTTTGCTTACGGTGGAATTGAAGCCGTGGGCGGGCTGGTCGACAAAACCGAAAATCCGGAAAAGAACTTCGCCAAAGGTATTATCTTTGCCGCCATCGTCATTTCCATTGGCTACTCACTGGCGATTTTCCTCTGGGGCGTCAGCACCAACTGGCAGCAGGTGTTGAGCAATAACACCACCAACCTCGGCAACATTACCTACGTGCTGATGAAAAGCCTGGGGATGACGCTGGGCAACGCCATGGATCTCGCGCCGGAAACGTCGGCCACCCTGGGGATCTGGTTTGCGCGGATTACCGGTTTGTCGATGTTCCTCGCCTATACTGGCGCGTTCTTCACGCTGATCTACTCGCCGCTGAAAGCGATTATTCAGGGGACGCCAAAGGCGCTGTGGCCCGCACGTTTGACGCAGCTGAACGCTGCCGGTATGCCTGCCAACGCGATGTGGATGCAGTGCCTGCTGGTGTGCGTGTTCATTCTGCTGGTGTCTTTTGGCGGTGATACCGCGTCGGCGTTCTATAACAAGCTGACCCTGATGGCGAACGTATCGATGACGCTTCCGTATCTGTTCCTGACCCTGGCGTTCCCGTTCTTTAAGGCGAAGCGGGATCTGGAGCGGCCGTTTGTGATCTTCAAAACCCGCGCGGCGACGCTGCTGGCGACCACTGTTGTGGTGCTGGTCGTCGCGTTCGCCAACATCTTTACCGTCATTCAGCCCGTGGTTGAGGCAAATGACTGGAACAGCACGCTGTGGATGGTTGGCGGACCGATCTTCTTCTCGCTGCTGGCAATGGGGATTTATGAGCATTACCGTCGTCGCTCGACGGCCTGTGTAGCAGAAGTGGCGTAAAGGATTGACCCCCTCCCGACGGGGAGGGGGAAAGGATTACAAACTTCCCGCCGGGCGCGTACGCGCCGCTGATGTCAACGTTCTTCCCGTCTTACGTCCGTCCAGCGTTTCCAGACGCATCTGGAACGGTGGGAACGGCATATCAATACCGTGCTCGCGGAAGCCAGCCAGAATCAACTGGTGGATCTCATGGCGCAGCGGCATACGGTGTCCCATCTCGGCGGCGTAGATACGCAGCTCGAAAATCTGGATCCCCTGCTGCAAATCAACCAGGAACACTTCCGGCGGCGGGTTGTCGATTACCAGCGAACAGCGTTCAGCAGCCGTATAGAGGATCTGCGTCACCTCTTCGCTGTTGGCATCCGACGGAGCGGGTACGGTCAGCACCACACGCGTGACGGAGTCGGACAGCGACCAGTTGATAAACTGCTCGGTGATAAACGCCTTGTTCGGGACGATGATCTCTTTACGGTCCCAGTCGCTGATGGTGGTGGCGCGGGTGTTGATCCTGGTGACGCTGCCGGTGAGATCGCGGATGGTCACCGTATCGCCAATTCGAATCGGCTTTTCAAACAGAATGATCAGACCAGAGACGAAGTTGGCAAAAATCTCCTGTAAACCAAAACCCAGGCCTACGGTCAGGGCGGCAACCAGCCATTGCAGTTTTGACCATTCGATACCAATCATCGAGAAGCCAACCAGCCCACCAAACAGCATGATTAAATACTTGGTGATGGTGGTGATCGCATAGCCTGTGCCGGGGGTTAAATCCAGATGCTGCAACAGCGCCAGCTCCAGCAGGGCAGGGAAGTTACGGATCAGCTGCGTGGTGATGATCAGCACCAGAATCGCAATCAGCACGGCCCCTAAGGTGATGGGCTCCAGACTTTCGACCCCCTGCACCGTGGACGTCACATCCCATAAAGAGATGTTCTCCAGGAAGCCAAACGCGGAGTGGATTTCCGACCACAGGAAGATCACCGACAGCAGGGCAACCAGCATCAGAATTGAGCGTACCAGCCGCAGGGACTGGGTACTGATCGCATCCAGATCCAGTTCGACGTCATCGGCGTCTGTGGTCCCTTCGGTGCTGTTGACGTGGTTCGGCTCTTCTTCACCCCGCGCGCGCTGGGCCAGAATTTCTGCGCGACGGTGTTTGGCACGGTCAAACGCCAGACGACGACGCTGGATCAGCATGCCGCGGCGAATAACATGGTAGACCACCAGCAGCAGGAACCAGATAGCCACCGACGTTTCCAGTCGGGCGAGCAGCGCCTGCGACGTGGCGAGATAACCGACCGCTGCCGCCAGCATCGCCGCCAGCGGCGCGCTGAGCAGCAGGTTCCACAGCAGACGGTTAAACATGTTATCGCCACTGCCGGTCTTGTCGAGATAGAGCGGGATCCCGGCGCGTTTCAGGCTGAGCGTCACTACCGCTAACGCCCCGCAGATCAGCATAAAGCACAGCCGTCCCAGCGAGCCGGAGAACTCCCGGTCATTGAGATTATCGAACATGATCAACGCCATAATCAGCGGCACAATCAGCCCGATACTCATCAGGTAGTAACGCATCGCCCGCGCAACGCGATTACGCGGCCAGCCAAAGTGAGCGATGAACAGACCATTTGGCCGCGCAAACGTGGCGCAAATCATCACCACCCACAGCAGCGGAACGGTGGCGGTCACGCCATCGCCAATCGCGACGGCAAGCGGGTAGGGCCAGGCTTCACGCAGGCCGTATCCGAGCGTCATCCACAGCACCGGCAGCGGAGACGCGACCAGAATTGACCAGAACACCGTACGCAACGTCAGCCAGAAGTGATCCTGGGTTACTTTTCCCACTCGGGCGCTGGAGCGCTCAAGGAAACGGGTAAAGTGACGACGGGAATAAATACTGAAGCCCACCAGAATCAGCGCCCCCAGCAGCGGGAAGATGGTCTCCTTGCTGGTTATCATCATTACGCTGGCGAGGCCCAGCTGGCTGAAGGTGTCCAATGAAATGAGGCGGCGCAGATCCTGCACAATCTCAATCGGCCAGGCGAAGGTCATCGGCCGCACGTCGGACGTCCAGAAAAGGTAACGGTGCGTGGCTTCGTTGACCTCTTTCAGCGCATCCTCCAGCTGGCTATTCGAGACTTTCAGCTTAGTCAGCTCAAGGATCAGCGTATCGCCTCCCTGCAACAGGGAATTGAGCAGTTCGCGTTGGGTGCGCAGCTGCGCTTCCAGAATACGACTTTGCTCGCCGGTGAGCGGCTGTCCGTCAGCCTGACGGATCTGGCGGATTTGCGGCTGCTTGTTGAGGAGATCCTCATAATGAAGACGCTGAACGCGCAGCTGCGCCATCTCCGTATCAAGCTGCTGCGGTTTTGGCATCTCTGGCAGACGAGCCACTTGGGCGCGTAACGCTTCGCCCAACAGGTTAGACGAGCCAAGCCACTGGGACTGTTCACGCAGCGTGTTGAGCGCCTGACGAACCTGGAGGGTTTGATTGGTGGCCTGACGCTGCTGCGAGGCCACCAAATCCATGCGCTGCGCCTGCTGATTCAGCGCGGCAGAAAGCTCGCGGTTAACCTTAAACTGGGCGACGATGCTGTCGGGCAGGTTAGCACTGTTTTCGGCCAGTAACTCGGTGCTTTCCAGCGCACGTTCAGCTTCACGCTGACGCTGGCTGTTGAGTTGATTTCTCAGCGCCTGGAGATACGCATCCAGCTGCTGGCTCTGCTTCTGCGCCAGCTCGGAACGCATCCGCGACAGCTCCTGGCGGTTGTTAGCGGAAAGCTGCGCCAGCTCCAGTTCATCAACCAGCGCTTTTAGTCTGGCGGATTCCGCCTGCAACCCAAGATTTTGCGCCTGATTCTGCGGTGTGCTGCCTGTCTGCGTCCCGATGCGGCGTTCCACCTCATTTAACTGACGGCGGGCATCGGTTTGCTGCTGTGGAAGCTGACTGAGGGAATCGGCAATTTCACGCGCCCGTTCCTGCTCCTGCTGCGCCAGCCGGCTTTTTTCCAGCAGTTGGCTGCTGACTTGCAGGATCTCCTGATTCAGCGCCTCGGACGTCATCCCCGCGGGGACCTGGCGTGGTTCATCGCGCAGGTTGTTTAGCTGCGAGCGCAGGGTCTGAGAGAGTTTGGGGAAGTTGTCGATAACCTGCTGATACTGCTGCGCGCGCTCAAGGGAACCCTTTCGTTCCTCAAGCGCGTTCAGTGCAGACTGGAGTGACTCAACGGTCTCCGGCTGAGCGGGTTTCGCCGCTTTTGCCTGCTCCAGCTCCTGGGTTATCTGTTTGGCGTCGGGGGCCGTCGCTGCGTACGCCCCCATGCTGAGGCACCAGGCCATCAGTAATACGATAATCGGGCGCACGTCAGCGATCCTTCTGTTGTTAGCCTTCGTCTTTTTTGTCGTCAACCAGCGGGCTGGCGTCGTGCTCGGCTTTGATCTCTTCTTCCGTCAACGGGGCAGGCGCAACCTCTGGCGCCACAAAGACCTCCGTCGATACTGCCAGAGGCTGGCCGAGTTTGGTCACGGACAGGCTTTCCAGCTCGTCGACCAGGTTAACTTTGCCCGGTGCGAACAGGTTGATGACCGTTGAGCCCAGCTTGAAGCGGCCCATTTCCTGACCTTTCAGCAGGGCCACAGAACCTTCTTCTTCGCCGGCAGGCCAGGTCCAGCGCTTGATCACGCCTTCGCGCGGCGGCGTAATGGTGCCCGCCCAGACGGTTTCGATGCTGCCTACAATGGTAGCACCCACCAGAATCTGCGCCATTGGGCCAAATTCAGTATCAAACAGGCAGATGACGCGCTCGTTACGGGCAAACAGGTTAGGAACGTTTTGCGCCGTCAGGTGGTTTACGGAGAACAGATCCCCCGGCACGTAGATCATCTCGCGCAGAATACCATTACACGGCATATGCACGCGGTGGTAGTCGCGTGGGGAGAGATAGGTGGTCGCGAAAGTCCCGTTACGGAACAGATCGGCCATTATGTAGTTACCGGCCAGCAGCGCTTCCAGGCTGTAGTTATGGCCTTTCGCCTGCAAAATTTTGTCGTCTTCAATTTTACCCAGCTGGCTGATCACGCCGTCCGCTGGCATCACCAGCACGTTCGGGTCGGTATTCAGCGGGCGCACTTCGTCGCGCAGCGGACGCACAAAAAATTCGTTGAAGGTGCGGTAGCTTGCCGTATCCGGCTTCTGCGCTTCTTTCATGTCGACCTTGTAGTATTTCACGAACAGGTCGATGACCAGTTTGGTCAGCCAGCCCGCTCGTTTGCTCGCGCCCCAGCCCGCCAGGCGAGTGAGCCACAGTTTCGGCAGAATGTATTGAAGCGAAAGTTTAAATGAGTTTAACAAGGTAGCCTCCAGGCCATTGTTTTGTCGTTCCTGATCCGGCATTACGCTGCCGGAACCTGAAAAAAGGGGACGATTTTAGCGACGCTTAGCTTAGTTGTCAGTTATCAGAATCAGAAAAGTTTTTACGCGTTTTTACCTGGTCCATGCTTTCGAGAATACGGTGGTAATTTTCGAAACGGGTTTCCGCAATTTCTCCATTCTCTACCGCTTCGCGGATAGCGCAGCCCGGATCGTTGTCATGTTTACAGTCGCGGTATTTGCAAGCGCCTAAATAGTCATGGAATTCGACAAATCCGTTAAAGATTTGTTCCGGCTCGAGGTGCCAGAGACCAAATTCACGCACGCCCGGGGAGTCAATCACATCGCCGCCGTGCGGGAAGTGATAGAGACGTGAGGCGGTGGTGGTGTGCTGACCCAGGCCCGAGACGTCAGACACATCGTTGGTCAGGATCTCCTGCTGAAGGCCGAGCAGGTTGTTAAGCAGGCTCGATTTACCTACGCCGGACTGCCCCGCAAAGATGCTGATGCGGTCGGTCAGCGCATCTTCTAACGGCTTCAGGCCATCTTTGGTGCGGCTGGAAACCATCAACACGCGATAGCCAATGTTGCGGTAAATATCCATCTGCTCATTTACAAAGGTCATGGCCTCGTCATCCAGCAGATCGATTTTATTCAGCACGATGAGCGGCTCAACCTGTAGCGTTTCGCAGGCCACCAGATAACGGTCAATAATATTGAGCGAAAGCTCAGGCAAAATCGCTGAAACGATCACTATCTGGTTGATGTTGGCGGCAATAGGCTTCACGCCGTCGTAGAAATCCGGACGGGTCAGAACCGACGTGCGTTCATGCACGGCTTCAACGATACCTTTAACCGTTACCCCTTCCGCCGCCTCTTTGCCTGGACGCCAGACCACGCGGTCACCGGTCACCAGGGAACGGATGGTGCGACGGATATTGCAACGGTGGATATCCCCGTCGGCGGATTCGACATCGGCGTGCATGCCGAAGCGGCTAATCACAACGCCTTCTGTCGCTTCGCCAAACAGGTTGTCGTCGTAATCGGGCTTCTCCGTAGTGGTTTTAAGACGGCGCTGGTGATTTGCATTCACGCGGCGCTGCTGCCCTTTGGAGAGTTTATTTTTACTCAATCGCGCTGGCTCCTGGTCGCCCGTAGCGGGCAAAACCTCTATGATACACTCTAATTAATACTAGTTAACCTGCTACTGCCGGTTATGCGAGAAGGGTGGAAAATAACATGAGCGCGGACGAAAACAACCTGATTTGGATCGATCTGGAGATGACCGGCCTGGATCCCGAGCGCGATCGCATTATTGAGATCGCCACACTGGTCACCGATGCCAATCTCAATATTCTGGCGGAAGGCCCAACGATTGCCGTGCACCAGTCCGATGACCAGCTTGCGCTGATGGATGAGTGGAACGTGCGTACCCATACCGGCAGCGGGCTGGTGGAACGCGTGAAGGCCAGCGCCCTGGGCGACCGCGAAGCGGAGCTGGCGACGCTTGAATTTCTGAAGCAGTGGGTGCCGGCAGGAAAATCGCCTATCTGTGGCAACAGCATTGGTCAGGATCGTCGTTTCCTGTTTAAGTACATGCCGGAGCTGGAGTCCTACTTCCACTACCGCTATCTGGATGTGAGCACCCTGAAAGAGCTGGCCCGCCGATGGAAACCGGAAATTCTCGGCGGCTTCACAAAGCAGGGGACGCACCAGGCGATGGACGACATCCGTGAGTCTGTTGCGGAGCTGGCGTACTATCGCGAAAACTTTATTAAGCTCTGATTTTGCGATCCGGCGCCTTGCGTGGCCGGGTTTTTGTCGCTAAATTGTTCAGCTTGCCGATTAAATAAGCACTTGAACTGAATTTCAAAAAAATCGCTTTGAGGGGGGTTGCAGCTAAACGGATTTCTCGTATAATGCGCCTCCCGTAACGACAGAGAATTACACGTTACGACAGCAACAAAAGCAGTACAGATTTGCGGGAATAGCTCAGTTGGTAGAGCACGACCTTGCCAAGGTCGGGGTCGCGAGTTCGAGTCTCGTTTCCCGCTCCAAAATTTGAAAAGTATCGCAAGATACGCCAGCACCAGAACACCCAAGCGGGAATAGCTCAGTTGGTAGAGCACGACCTTGCCAAGGTCGGGGTCGCGAGTTCGAGTCTCGTTTCCCGCTCCAAAATTTGAAAGTATCGCAAGATACGCATAGCACCAGAACACCCAAGCGGGAATAGCTCAGTTGGTAGAGCACGACCTTGCCAAGGTCGGGGTCGCGAGTTCGAGTCTCGTTTCCCGCTCCAAATTCTTCTTCATCTCCAGATTATCCACAGCGAAGTGCTTCGTTGGGGACGTTTTCTATTATGTCTGAAATACTCTTGTGAACAGAGTTATCCACAGAAACCGTGTTAAAACCAGTCTGTACGAAATGTTAGCAGGGTGAATAATATCTTCGTAATTCCCTGTAATTTATGAAGAAAATTTGATTTCAAAATGTTATTGAGATCACTTGACCTGTTTGCCAGAGCTGATGGCGCCTGAATTCTTATTTTTATTCACAGCCTGTGAATATATCACACATCCCGCGACAGCCCTTTTTCAATCACCCTGACCAGGCGCTGTTTCTTCGGTAACTGCACTTCAACCACACCCGCATTTCGCTTCTCAATTTGCTGCGCAATCGCCCATTCTATGTGCTCATCAAGAAGTGGGTGCTCACCTCTACGGCTTTCGAGCGCCTGAAGATTTGCTTCATCCCACGGGGCATTCCCCAGCGCAACGGCCACATTACGCAGCCAGCGCAGGTGGCCGATACGACGTATGGCGGAACCTTCCGTCACCTTCAGGAACCAGGCTTCGCTCCAGGCGAACAGTTCGATCAACTGCGGGGCATGTAACGTCTTGCGCGGACTGAAGTCTTCTTCGTCCGTCAACTGTGAATAACGGTTCCACGGACAAATCAGCTGACAGTCATCACAGCCGTAGATGCGGTTGCCGATAAGCGGACGAAATTCCTCTGGAATGGCGCCTTCCAGCTCGATAGTGAGATAAGAGATACAGCGGCGCGCATCAACGGTATACGGTTCGACAATAGCGCCCGTTGGGCAGATGGTCATACAGGCCACACAGCGACCACAGCCTTCTTCCACCGGACCGTCTACCGGCAGGGGTAAATCAATCAGCAGTTCACCCAGGAAAAAGAATGAGCCCGCGTCGCGGCTTAAGATAAGTGAGTGCTTACCTGTCCAGCCGAGCCCGGCTTTTTCAGCGATCGGGCGCTCAAGAATAGGCGCAGAATCGACAAAGGGTCTAAAATTCAGCGAAACACAGTGCTGCTGAATGGTTTCCCCGAGCTTTTTTAGACGGTTGCGCAGAAGTTTATGGTAGTCACGTCCCAGAGCGTATCGGCTGACGTAACCCAGCGAAGGATTTTTTAGCGTGCGCGCAAAGGCCGCGTTAGCAGGCAGATAGTTCATGCGTACGCTAATAACGCGCAGCGTACCCGGCAACAGCTCGTGGGGGCGGGCACGCATCATACCGTGACGCGCCATCCACTCCATCTCGCCGTGGTATTGTTTATCCAGCCATGCCTGGAGCTTAGGCTCGCTGGCAGAGAGGTCGGTGTCAGTAATACCGACCTTCTGGAAGCCCAGTTCAGCACCCCACTGTTTTATTTTTTGCGCTAATTCATTGAGATCGAGGGGCTGTGACATGACGGACCATACTGTGAAGAAAAACCCCGCAAGTATACCACATTCCATCTGGCATGCGGATGACCTCCGTCGGGCCGAGAAAGAGGCCGCAGATAGCCTGGGCATTACCCTTTACGAACTGATGCAGCGCGCGGGCGAGGCGGCGTTTAACGTGGCGCGTACGGCTTATCCGGAGGCTTCGCACTATCTGATCCTGTGCGGGCACGGCAATAACGGTGGCGATGGTTATGTGGTGGCTCGTCTTGCGGTGGCGGCGGGGCTGCGCGTCACCCTGCTGGCGCTGGAGAGCGACAAGCCGTTACCGGAAGAAGCGGGCATGGCGAGAGAGGCCTGGCTGAATGCGGGGGGCATTATTCATGCGCCTGATATCGTCTGGCCCGAGGATGTCGACGTGATTGTTGACGGTCTGCTGGGGACGGGACTGATGCGCGCGCCTCGCGATGACGTCGCCGCGCTGATTACGCGCGCTAATGCGCACCCCGCCCCGGTGGTAGCGCTGGATATTCCCTCCGGCCTGATGGCGCAAACCGGCGTGACGCCGGGCGTGTCGATTGAGGCGGCGCGCACCGTGACCTTTATCGCCCTGAAGCCGGGTTTGCTTACCGGTAAAGCGCGGGATGTCGTGGGCACGTTACACCACAACGCCCTGGGGCTGGAAAACTGGCTGGCCGGACAGGATACCCACATCACCCGCTTTGATGCCTCCCTGCTTGCACAGTGGCTGCCGCCGCGCCGTCCCACGTCCCATAAGGGCGACCATGGCCGACTGCTGATTATCGGCGGCGATCGCGGCACGGCAGGTGCGATTCGTATGACCGGAGAGGCCGCGTTGCGCAGCGGCGCCGGATTAATACGCGTGCTGACCCGCAGCGAAAACATCCCGCCCATTATTACCGCGCGGCCGGAGCTGATGGTCCACGAGCTTACCCCGCAGGCGATTGAAGAGGGTCTTGAGTGGGCGGACGTGGTGGTCATTGGTCCGGGTCTGGGTCAGCAGGAGTGGGGTAAACAGGCCCTGCAAAAGGCCGAGAATTTTCGTAAACCGATGCTCTGGGATGCCGACGCGCTTAACCTTCTGGCAATAAACCCGGATAAGCGTCACAATCGCATTCTGACGCCGCACCCCGGCGAAGCCGCACGGCTGCTTAACTGTAGCGTGGCAGAAATTGAAAGCGATCGCTTACTTTCAGCCCAACGTCTGGTAAAACGTTACGGAGGTGTTGCCGTTTTGAAAGGGGCGGGGACCGTTATCGCCAGCGATGGTGCGATGGGCATCGTTGATGCCGGTAATGCAGGCATGGCGAGCGGCGGCATGGGCGATGTGCTCTCTGGCATCATTGGCGCATTGCTCGGACAGAAACTTCCCCTTTATGATGCAGCCTGTGCCGGCTGCGTGGCCCACGGTGCGGCGGCTGACAGGCTGGCTGCTTGTTACGGAACGCGCGGTATGCTGGCCACCGATCTTTTTTGCACGCTGCGGCGTGTTGTTAACCCGGATGTGATTGACGTAGAAAATGACTAATCGAGCGATTCCTTTACCTGATGAACAAGCCACTTTAGATCTCGGCAAGCGCGTGGCGCAGGCCTGTCAGGGGGCGACCGTCATTTATCTGTATGGTGATTTAGGCGCGGGTAAAACAACCTTCAGCCGTGGCTTTTTGCAGGCGTTAGGCCATAACGGGAACGTAAAAAGCCCGACCTATACGCTGGTAGAACCGTACACGCTTGAAAATATCATGGTGTACCACTTTGATTTATATCGTCTTGCGGATCCTGAGGAGCTGGAATTTATGGGGATCCGCGATTACTTTGCCAACGACGCCATCTGCCTGGTGGAGTGGCCGCAACAAGGTGCGGGTGTGCTGCCTGACCCGGATGTCGAAATTCACTTAGATTACCAGGCACAAGGGCGTGAGGCGCGCATCAGTGCGGTTTCCTCATCAGGCTGTTCCTTACTGGCGCGTTTAGCCGGTTGAGCGTAGGGATAACGGGATGATTAATCGCGTTAAAGGTTGGGTGCTGGCTGCCACGGTCCTGCTGTGCGCGCAGGCCGGGGCGGCCAGCCTCTCGGATATTCAGGTGTCGAATGGCGATAGCCAGGCCCGTATTACGTTCAGCTTTATGGGCGATCCTGAATATGCTTTCTCACAAATCGACAGCCGCAGCGTGGCGCTCGATATTAAACAGACCGGGGTGATCCAGGGGCTGCCGCTCCAGTTCAGCGGCAACAATCTGGTGAAAAGTATCCGTTCGGGGACGCCGAAGGATGCGCAGTCTCTGCGTCTGGTGGTCGATCTCACCGAAAAGGGCAAGACGAAGGCGGTTAAGCAGCAAAACGGCGCCAATTATACGGTGGTCTTTACCATTAATGCTGATGTTCCGCCGCCACCGCCTGCACCTGTTGTAGCAAAACGCGTGGAGGCGCCGGTTTATACCCCAAGGCCGTCTGAGCCAGCCCGTAATCCGTTTAAATCACAAAATGACCGACTTACCGCCGTGACCAGCAGCAATACGGTGACGCGTCCGGCGGTCAGCGCGCGGCGAACGCCGGTCAGTGGCGACAAAGTGATTATCGCCATCGACGCCGGACACGGCGGGCAAGATCCTGGCGCGATTGGCCCGGGCGGCACGCGGGAGAAAAACGTCACTATCGCCATTGCCCGTAAGCTGCGTGCGCTTCTGAATGACGATCCGATGTTTAAAGGGGTCATGACCCGCGACGGAGATTACTTTATTTCAGTGATGGGACGCTCGGATGTGGCGCGTAAGCAAAACGCCAACTTCCTGGTGTCGATTCACGCGGATGCTGCGCCGAACCGTAACGCCACCGGCGCGTCGGTATGGGTGCTGTCGAACCGTCGCGCCAACAGTGAAATGGCGAACTGGCTTGAAGAGCACGAGAAGCAGTCTGAACTGTTAGGCGGGGCAGGCGATGTGCTGGCAAACAGCCAGGCCGATCCGTATCTCAGCCAGGCGGTGCTGGATTTACAGTTCGGTCATTCTCAGCGCGTCGGGTATGATGTCGCCACTAACGTACTGAGCCAGCTGCAAAGCATTGGATCGCTGCATAAGCGTCGCCCTGAGCATGCAAGCCTCGGTGTCCTGCGTTCGCCGGATATTCCGTCGATTC
Source organism: Enterobacter cloacae complex sp. IR5441 (assembly GCF_049238215.1). NCBI lineage: Bacteria > Pseudomonadati > Pseudomonadota > Gammaproteobacteria > Enterobacterales > Enterobacteriaceae > Enterobacter > Enterobacter cloacae complex sp. IR5441. The sequence goes on along the minus strand of NZ_JBMKIA010000025.1, from coordinate 23,745 downwards.
TGGTAGAGACGGGCTTTATCAGTAACAACGGCGAAGAGCGCCTGTTGGGCAGCGACAGCTACCAGCAGCAAATTGCCGAAGCGATTTATAACGGTCTGCGTAAATACTTTGACGCGCATCCGCTTCAGTCTGCGCCGCAGGGCGGGGCCGCCCAGACGGCAAGCGCCGCGCTGCCGGGTGAGATGACCGCGACTAATTAAGGAGAGTTCATGCCGATTCAGGTTCTACCGCCGCAGCTCGCGAACCAAATCGCCGCCGGTGAGGTGGTGGAACGCCCTGCGTCGGTGGTGAAGGAACTGGTTGAAAACAGCCTCGATGCAGGGGCGACCCGCATTGATATTGATATCGAACGCGGGGGCGCAAAGCTTATCCGCATTCGTGATAACGGCTGTGGCATCAAAAAGGACGAGCTGGCGCTGGCGCTGGCGCGTCATGCCACCAGTAAAATTGCCTCACTTGACGATCTGGAAGCGATTATCAGCCTGGGTTTTCGCGGCGAAGCGCTGGCCAGTATCAGCTCCGTTTCCCGCTTAACGTTGACCTCCCGCACGGCCGACCAGCAGGAAGCCTGGCAGGCCTACGCCGAAGGGCGTGATATGGACGTCACGGTTAAACCTGCGGCGCACCCGGTAGGCACCACGCTTGAAGTGCTGGATCTCTTCTATAACACGCCCGCCCGGCGCAAGTTTATGCGAACCGAGAAGACCGAATTCGGACATATCGACGAGATCATCCGCCGCATCGCGCTGGCGCGCTTTGATGTCACCCTCAACCTCAGCCATAACGGTAAGGTGATGCGCCAGTACCGCGCAGTGGCGGAGGGTGGACAAAAGGAGCGTCGGTTGGGCGCCATCTGCGGCACACCGTTTCTGGAAAAAGCACTGGCCATTGAGTGGCAGCATGGCGATCTGGCCCTGCGCGGCTGGGTTGCCGATCCGAACGCCAGCAGCGCCGCGTTCGCAGAAATCCAGTATTGCTACGTCAACGGCCGCATGATGCGCGACCGCCTGATTAACCACGCTATTCGACAGGCCTGCGAAGATAAGCTCGGCGCCGATCAACAGCCCGCCTTTGTGCTTTATCTGGAGATCGACCCGCACCAGGTTGACGTTAACGTGCACCCCGCCAAGCACGAGGTGCGTTTCCACCAGTCGCGCCTGGTGCATGATTTCATCTACCAGGGCGTTGCCGCTGTATTGCAGCAGCAGGCAAAGCCAGAGTTGCCGCTGGCAAAAGAAGAGCCCGCGCCGCGCCCACTTCCGGAAAACCGCGTGGCGGCCGGGCGTAACCATTTTGCCGAACCGGCGGTAGCGCGCGAGCCGGCTGCTCCACGTTTATCCCCGGCGGGCAACGCGCCGCGACCAACCGGTGCCAACTATCCCAACGCTCAGCCGGGCTACCACAAACAGCAGGGGGCGCTGTACCGCAAACTGCTGGATACGCCGGCGGTGGAGCATAAAGAGCACATCACGGTTTCAACCCCCTCTCTGGATGGGCATAGCCAGAGTTTTGGTCGGGTATTGACCATTATTGCTCCCGACATGGCGTTGCTTGAACGCGAAGGTAAACTGCTGTTGCTGGCGCTTTCCGTGGCGGAGCGCTGGCTCAAACAGGCGCAGTTAACCCCGGGGGTGAATGCCGCCTGCGCGCAGCCGCTGTTGATCCCCGTTCGCCTGAAAATATCCCCTGAAGAAACAGGGGTTTTGCGGCGCGTACAGACGCAACTGGCCGAAATGGGGATTGAAATCGTACTGGACGCGCAGCATGTGACAATTCGCGCAGTGCCTTTACCCTTACGCCAACAAAATTTACAAAACTTGATTCCTGAACTGATAGGCTACCTGGCGCAGCAAACGACGTTTGATGCCGCCGATACCGCGCAGTGGATCGCCCGCCATCTGGCCAGCGAGCATGCACCGTGGAGTATGGCGCAGGCGATTACCGTTCTGGCGGAGGTGGAGCGCCTCTGTCCACAGCTGGTGAAAGCGCCTCCAGGTGGTTTGTTACAACCTGTTGATTTACAAACGGCGATGACCGCCCTGAAACATGACTGATGTAAGTAAGGCGAGCCTGCCAAAGGCGATTTTTTTAATGGGGCCAACGGCCTCCGGTAAAACGGCGTTAGCCATTGAGTTACGTAAAGTTTTGCCAGTAGAGTTGATTAGCGTTGATTCAGCCCTCATCTACCGAGGGATGGACATCGGCACGGCGAAGCCCAACGCAGACGAACTGCGTGCGGCACCGCACCGTTTACTGGATATTCTCGACCCGGCACAGGCTTACTCCGCGGCAGATTTTCGCCGCGACGCCTTAGCCGAGATGGCCGAGATTACCGCCGCGGGACGCATACCGCTGTTAGTTGGCGGCACGATGCTCTACTTTAAGGCGCTGCTGGAGGGGTTATCGCCTCTGCCATCGGCCGATCCGGAAGTGAGAGCGAAGATTGAGCGGCAGGCGGCAGAGCAGGGGTGGGACGCTTTGCACAGGCAACTGGAAGAGATTGACCCGGTTGCCGCAGCGCGGATCCACCCAAACGATCCGCAAAGGCTTTCCCGGGCACTGGAAGTTTTTTTCATTTCGGGTAAAACTTTAACGGAACTGACGCAAACGTCAGGAGACGCTCTGCCGTATCAGGTGCATCAGTTCGCCATCGCCCCGGCGAGCCGTGAACTGCTCCATCAACGAATTGAGCAGCGTTTTCATCAGATGTTGGCTTCAGATTTTGAAGCAGAAGTGCGGGCGCTTTTTGCCCGTGGAGATTTGCATACGGACATGCCTTCCATTCGTTGTGTGGGATACCGCCAGATGTGGTCGTATCTTGAAGGTGAGATTTCATACGATGAAATGGTTTATCGAGGTGTTTGCGCCACGAGACAGTTAGCGAAGCGCCAGATCACCTGGTTACGCAGTTGGGAGGGGGTTCACTGGTTAGACAGTGAAAAACCACAACAGGCGTTAAACGAAGTGATTGAGGTTATTGGTGATATCGCTGACTGAATGTGTACAATTAAGCCGTATCGTGCGCAATTTTTCAGAATCGCAAGGTTCTAAGTACAAAACAAGCATATAAGGAAAAGATAGAATGGCTAAGGGGCAATCTTTACAAGATCCGTTCCTGAACGCATTGCGTCGGGAGCGTGTTCCAGTTTCTATTTATTTGGTGAATGGTATTAAGCTGCAAGGTCAGATTGAGTCTTTCGATCAGTTCGTGATCCTGTTGAAAAACACGGTCAGCCAGATGGTCTATAAGCACGCGATTTCTACTGTTGTTCCGTCCCGTCCGGTATCTCATCACAGCAATAACGCTGGCGGCGGCACTGGCAGTAACTACCATCACGGCAGCAACGCGCAGGGTTCTTCAACACCAGCGCAGGACAGCGAAGAAACCGAATAAGGTTTTGGGCTGTTATCCACACGGGGAGCCAGGGATCCTGCGTTCCCCGCTGATCTTTTTAGAGAGGTTTACGCTTGTTTGACCGTTATGACGCCGGTGAGCAGGCGGTGCTGGTACACATCTATTTTTCGCAAGACAAAGATATGGAAGACCTCCAGGAGTTTGAATCTCTGGTCTCTTCCGCCGGTGTCGAAGCAATGCAGGTGATTACCGGTAGCCGTAAAGCGCCGCACCCGAAGTACTTTGTTGGTGAAGGTAAAGCAGTTGAAATTGCGGATGCCGTAAAAGCAACCGGCGCATCCGTTGTGCTGTTTGATCATGCGCTGTCTCCGGCTCAGGAACGTAACCTGGAAGCTCTCTGCGAATGCCGTGTAATCGATCGCACGGGGTTGATCTTAGATATTTTTGCTCAGCGTGCGCGTACCCACGAGGGTAAGTTGCAGGTTGAGCTGGCGCAGTTGCGCCATCTGGCGACGCGTCTGGTGCGTGGCTGGACACACCTTGAAAGACAAAAAGGCGGGATTGGTTTGCGCGGCCCGGGTGAAACCCAGCTCGAAACCGACCGCCGTTTGCTGCGTGGGCGTATAACTCAGATCCTTTCACGTCTGGAACGTGTAGAGAAACAGCGCGAACAGGGGCGTCGGGCGCGAACGAAAGCCGATATCCCAACGGTGTCGCTGGTGGGTTATACCAACGCCGGTAAATCCACCCTGTTTAACCAGATAACCGAGGCCCAGGTGTATGCCGCAGACCAGCTGTTTGCGACCCTGGACCCAACCCTGCGCCGTATTGACGTCGCAGACGTGGGTGAAACGGTGCTGGCGGATACCGTAGGGTTTATCCGCCATCTGCCGCACGATCTGGTCGCGGCGTTTAAAGCGACGTTGCAGGAGACGCGTCAGGCGACCCTGCTGCTGCATGTGATTGATGCGGCTGACGTACGCGTGCAGGAGAACATCGACGCGGTGAACGTGGTGCTCGAAGAGATCGACGCCCACGAAATTCCCACCCTGTTGGTGATGAACAAGATCGATATGCTGGACGATTTCGAACCGCGTATTGACCGAGACGAAGAGAACAAACCGATTCGGGTCTGGCTGTCTGCTCAGGCCGGGATTGGTGTGCCACTGCTTTTCCAGGCTTTGACAGAACGTCTTTCCGGTGAGGTAGCTCAGCACACGCTGCGACTGCCGCCACAGGAAGGCAGGCTGCGCAGCCGGTTTTATCAGCTTCAGGCGATAGAAAAAGAGTGGATGGAGGATGACGGCAGCGTGGGGATGCAGGTGCGTATGCCGATCGTTGACTGGCGTCGCCTCTGTAAACAAGAACCTGCGCTGGCGGACTATATCGTCTGATCAGAAAGGGGAAGCCTGAAAAATTCGCCCTTGCATAACAAATATGGAGCATATACATGGCGTGGAATCAGCCCGGTAATAACGGACAAGACCGCGACCCGTGGGGAAGCAGCAATAATCAAGGCGGCAACTCTGGGGGAAATGGCAACAAAGGTGGTCGCGAGCAGGGGCCGCCGGATCTGGATGATATCTTCCGCAAACTGAGCAAAAAGCTTGGTGGCCTTGGCGGAGGAAAAGGTTCTGGCTCGGGTGGCAATTCCACTCAGAGTCCGCGCCCGCCAATGGGTGGCCGCGTGGTGGGCATTGTCGCCGCTGCGGTGGTAATCATCTGGGCAGCCAGCGGGTTCTACACCATTAAAGAAGCAGAACGCGGCGTGGTCACCCGTTTCGGTAAGTTCAGCCATCTGGTTGAACCGGGCCTGAACTGGAAGCCAACCTTCATTGATGACGTGACCGCGGTTAACGTGGAGTCCGTCCGTGAACTGGCCGCCTCTGGCGTGATGTTGACCTCTGACGAGAACGTGGTGCGCGTTGAGATGAACGTACAGTACCGCGTGACCGATCCGGAACGTTATCTGTTTAGCGTGACCAGCGCCGATGACAGCCTGCGTCAGGCAACCGACAGCGCCCTGCGTGGCGTGATCGGCAAATACACCATGGACCGTATCCTGACCGAAGGTCGTACCGTTATTCGTAGCGATACCCAGCGTGAGCTGGAAGAGACCATCCGTCCGTACAACATGGGTATCACCCTGCTGGACGTCAACTTCCAGGCTGCACGTCCGCCGGAAGAGGTGAAAGCCGCGTTTGACGATGCGATTGCCGCGCGTGAAAACGAACAGCAGTACATCCGTGAAGCGGAAGCGTACACCAACGAAGTTCAGCCGCGTGCAAACGGTCAGGCGCAGCGTATTCTGGAAGAAGCGCGTGCGTATAAGACCCAGACCATCCTGGAAGCACAGGGTGAAGTGGCTCGCTTTGCGAAGATCCTGCCGGAATATAAAGCCGCGCCGGAAATTACCCGTGAGCGTCTCTATATCGAGACCATGGAAAAAGTGCTGAGCCATACGCGTAAAGTGCTGGTTAACGACAACAAAGGCGGAAACCTGATGGTCCTGCCGCTGGATCAGATGCTGAAAGGCGGTTCTGCACCGGCAGCAAAAGACAACAGCGGTGCGAACAACCTGCTGCGTCTGCCACCGGCCTCGTCTGGCAGCGCCAGCGCGAACACAACGCCTTCTTCGAACGATGGTGACATTATGGACCAACGCCGTGCTAACGCGCAGCGTAACGACTACCAGCGTCAGGGGGAATAAGGATGCGTAAGTCAGTTATTGCGATCATCATCATCGTACTGGTCGTGCTCTACACCTCCATCTTTGTGGTGAAAGAGGGCGAGCGTGGGATCAAGTTCCAGTTCAGCAGCGTCGTGCGTGATGGCGACAAGCGTCCGGTGATTTATGAGCCGGGTCTGCACTTTAAGATCCCGTTCATTCAGTCAGTGAAAACGCTCGATGCGCGTATCCAGACCATGGATAACCAGGCCGATCGTTTCGTGACCAAAGAGAAGAAAGACCTGATCGTTGATTCCTATATCAAATGGCGCATTAGCGATTTCAGCCGCTACTTCCTGGCAACCGGGGGTGGCGACGTTTCTCAGGCAGAAGTGCTGCTGAAACGTAAGTTCTCTGACCGTCTGCGTTCTGAAATTGGTCGTCTGGATGTGAAAGACATTGTGACCGACTCCCGTGGTCGTCTGACGCTGGAAGTGCGTGATGCGCTGAACTCCGGCTCTGCGGGCACCGAGGATGAAGTTGAAACCCCGGCGGCAGACGATGCGATTGCCAAAGCGGCTGAACGTGTTCAGGCTGAAACCAACGGTAAAGTGCCGGTGATCAACCCGAACAGTATGGCGGCGCTGGGCATCGAAGTGGTTGATGTGCGCATCAAGCAGATCAACCTGCCAGCGGAAGTGTCCGAGGCGATCTACAACCGTATGCGCGCCGAGCGTGAAGCGGTAGCCCGTCGTCACCGTTCACAGGGTCAGGAAGAAGCGGAAAAACTGCGCGCGGCAGCGGACTATGAAGTCACCAAGACGCTGGCGGAATCTGAGCGCCAGGGTCGTATCCTGCGCGGTGAAGGTGATGCCGAAGCGGCGAAACTGTTTGCTGATGCATTCAGCCAGGATCCAGACTTCTATGCCTTCATCCGTAGCCTTCGCGCTTACGAGAATAGCTTCAAGAGCAACCAGGATGTGATGGTGCTCAGCCCGGACAGCGATTTCTTCCGTTATATGAAGACGCCGACCAACGCAACGCGATAAACTCAGGCTCGTTTGAGTATTCAAACCACCGCTCTTCACGGAGCGGTGGTTTTCTTTTATAAGGATGAAAAATGAACTCCACGATCTGGCTCGCACTGGCCCTGGTTTTGGTGCTGGAAGGCCTCGGCCCGATGCTCTATCCGCGCGCATGGCGCCGGATGATCGCGACAATGAGCCAACTCCCGGACAATATTTTGCGTCGTTTTGGCGGTGGTCTTGTGGTTGCCGGTATCGTTATCTACTACATGTTGAGGAAAACGATTGGCTGATCAAAAACTAACCGCAATTGGCATATTTTAGGGTCAAAAAGTGCTGTATATCTGAAAAAGCGATGGTAGAATCCATTTTTAAGCAAACGGTGATTTTGAAAAAATGGGTAACAACGTCGTCGTACTGGGCACCCAATGGGGTGACGAAGGTAAAGGGAAGATTGTTGATCTTCTGACTGAACGGGCCAAATATGTTGTACGCTACCAGGGCGGTCACAACGCGGGCCATACTCTCGTAATCAACGGTGAAAAAACCGTCCTCCATCTTATTCCATCAGGCATTCTTCGCGAAAACGTCACCAGCATCATCGGTAACGGCGTTGTGCTGTCTCCCGCTGCGCTGATGAAAGAGATGAAAGGTCTGGAAGACCGTGGTATCCCTGTTCGTGAGCGTCTGCTGCTCTCCGAAGCCTGCCCGCTGATCCTGGATTATCACGTGGCGCTGGACGTGGCGCGTGAAAAAGCGCGTGGCGCGAAAGCGATCGGCACCACCGGTCGTGGTATCGGCCCGGCTTACGAAGATAAAGTGGCTCGTCGCGGTCTGCGCGTGGGCGACCTCTTCGACAAAGCGACCTTCGCTGAAAAACTGAAAGAAGTGATGGAATATCACAACTTCCAGCTGGTGAACTTCTACAAAGCCGAAGCCGTTGACTACCAGAAAGTGCTGGATGACGTCATGGCGATTGCTGACATTCTGACCGGTATGGTTGTTGATGTGTCCGATCTGCTGGACCAGGCGCGCAAGCGTGGCGATTTCGTCATGTTTGAAGGTGCGCAGGGTACGCTGCTGGACATCGACCACGGTACCTATCCGTACGTAACGTCCTCTAACACCACCGCGGGTGGCGTGGCAACTGGCTCCGGCCTGGGCCCGCGTTATGTCGATTACGTTCTGGGCATCATTAAAGCGTACTCCACTCGCGTGGGTGCAGGTCCATTCCCGACCGAACTGTTTGATGAGACCGGCGAGTTCCTGTGCAAGCAGGGTAACGAGTTTGGCGCGACCACCGGTCGTCGTCGTCGTACCGGCTGGCTGGACGCCGTTGCCGTACGTCGCGCAGTGCAGATCAACTCCCTGTCTGGCTTCTGCCTGACCAAGCTGGACGTACTGGACGGCCTGAAAGAAGTGAAAATCTGCGTAGGCTACCGTATGCCTGATGGCCGCGAAGTGACCACCACTCCGCTGGCTGCTGACGACTGGGAAGGCATTGAGCCAATCTACGAAACCATGCCGGGCTGGTCTGAGACTACCTTTGGTGTGAAAGAGCGTAGTGGCCTGCCTAAAGCCGCGCTGGACTACATCAAGCGCATTGAAGAACTGACCGAAGTGCCGATCGATATTATTTCTACCGGCCCGGATCGTACTGAAACGATGATCCTGCGCGACCCGTTCGACGCATAATCTTCGTGACTGCTGGCCTGCGGGGAAACCCGTAGGCCGGATAAGCGCAGCGCCATCCGGCGACCGCTCCTGGATCTCCGCTTTTTCGCCCCGTCTGTCAAATAAATTAGCCGCTAACTATCTGGCTGGTTTATCATCATTAATGAATATCTCTGCGGTTTGACCGCGTTTTCCCTTTTTCCTGAGGTTGATGTGCAGTTAACAAGTTTCACCGATTACGGCTTACGCGCGCTGATTTACATGGCGTCGTTACCCGATGGGAAGATGACCAGCATCTCTGAAGTCACAGAGGTGTACGGTGTGTCCCGTAATCATATGGTCAAAATAATCAATCAACTTAGTCGTGCCGGATACGTTGCTGCCGTCCGCGGGAAGAATGGAGGGATCCGTCTCGGTAAACCGGCGCAGAGTATCCGTATTGGCGATGTGGTACGTGAACTGGAGCCGCTCTCTCTGGTGAACTGTAGCAGCGCGTTCTGCCACATTACGCCCGCTTGCCGCCTGAAACAGGCGCTTTCAAAGGCCGTGCAAAGTTTTCTCAAGGAACTGGATAACTACACGCTGGCCGATTTGGTTGAAGAGAATCAACCGCTTTATAAATTATTGCTGGTGGAATGAAGAAAATTTCCACCGGAGCTGACAACGGAGGAACCGACATGTCACAAGATCCTTTCCAGGAACGCGAAGCCGAAAAATACGCGAATCCTATCCCCAGCCGCGAGTTCATCATTGAACACTTAACAAAACGCGAAAAACCCGCCAATCGTGAAGAACTTGCCGTTGAACTGAACATTGAAGGTGAAGAGCAAATTGAAGCCCTTCGCCGCCGCCTGCGCGCCATGGAACGTGACGGGCAACTTGTCTTTACTCGTCGCCAGTGCTACGCGCTGCCAGAACGCCTCGACCTGCTGAAAGGCACCGTTATTGGTCATCGCGATGGCTTCGGCTTCCTGCGCGTGGAAGGCCGTAAAGACGACCTGTACCTCTCATCCGAACAGATGAAGATGTGTATTCACGGCGACCAGATCCTGGCGCAGCCGCTGGGTGCAGACCGTAAAGGCCGCCGCGAAGCGCGCGTGGTCCGCGTGCTGGTGCCGAAAACCAGCCAGATTGTAGGCCGTTACTTTACCGATGCGGGCGTAGGCTTTGTGGTGCCGGATGACAGCCGTCTGAGCTTCGACATTCTCATCCCGCCTGAAGAGGTGATGGGCGCACGCATGGGCTTTGTGGTGGTGGTGGAACTCACCCAGCGCCCAACCCGTCGCACCAAAGCGGTGGGTAAAATCGTCGAAGTGCTGGGCGATAACATGGGCACCGGCATGGCCGTCGATATGGCGCTGCGTACCCATGAAATTCCGTATGTCTGGCCGAAAGCGGTTGAAGATCAGATTGAAAACCTGCGTGAAGAAGTGCCGGAAGAGTCCAAAGCAGGCCGCGTGGATCTGCGCGATCTGCCGCTGGTCACCATTGATGGTGAAGACGCCCGTGACTTCGATGATGCCGTATATTGCGAGAAAAAACGCGGTGGCGGCTGGCGTCTGTGGGTGGCTATCGCGGATGTGAGCTATTACGTGCGTCCGCACACGCCGCTGGATAACGAAGCGCGCAGCCGCGGTACGTCGGTCTACTTCCCGTCGCAGGTTGTACCGATGCTGCCAGAAGTGCTCTCCAACGGCCTGTGTTCCCTCAACCCGCAGGTGGACCGCCTGTGTATGGTCTGCGAAATGACCATCTCCAGCAAGGGACGTCTGACGGGCTATAAGTTCTACGAAGCGGTGATGAGTTCTCATGCGCGCCTGACCTATACCAAGGTCTGGCATATGTTGCAGGGCGATCAGGATCTTCGCGAACAGTACGCGCCGCTGGTCAAACACATCGAAGAGCTGCACAACCTCTACAAAACGCTGGATCAGGCGCGCGAAGAGCGCGGTGGGATCTCGTTTGAGAGTGAAGAGGCGAAGTTTATCTTTAACGCTGAGCGTCGTATCGAGCGTATCGAACAGACTCAGCGTAACGATGCGCACAAGCTGATTGAAGAGTGTATGATCCTGGCGAACATCTCGGCGGCACGTTTCGTTGAGAAAGCCAAAGAGCCTGCGCTGTTCCGTATTCACGACAAGCCAACCACGGAGGCCGTAACCTCGTTCCGCTCCGTGCTGGCTGAACTCGGCCTGGAGCTGCCTGGCGGTAATAAGCCTGAGCCACGCGATTACGCCGAGCTGCTGGAATCCATCAGCGATCGTCCTGACGCGGAAATGCTGCAAACCATGCTGCTGCGCTCCATGAAGCAGGCGATTTACGATCCTGAAAACCGGGGCCACTTTGGTCTGGCGTTACAGTCGTACGCGCACTTTACCTCGCCGATCCGCCGTTATCCGGATCTGTCCCTGCACCGTGCGATCAAGTATCTGCTGGCGCACGAGCAGGGTCATAAAGGCAACACGACCGAAACCGGAGGGTATCACTACTCCATGGACGAGATGTTGCAACTGGGCCAGCATTGTTCCATGACCGAGCGTCGTGCGGATGAAGCGACGCGCGACGTGGCGGACTGGCTGAAGTGTGACTTTATGCTGGATCAGGTGGGTAACGTCTTTAAAGGCGTGATTGCCAGCGTCACCGGCTTTGGCTTCTTCGTGCGTCTGGATGAGCTGTTTATCGACGGTCTGGTGCACGTTTCCAGCCTCGATAACGATTACTACCGCTTCGACCAGGTCGGACAACGTCTGATCGGCGAATCCGGCGGCCAGACCTACCGTCTGGGCGATCGGGTGGAAGTGAAGGTTGAAGCCGTGAATATGGACGACCGTAAAATCGACTTCAGCCTCATCTCCAGCGAGCGTGCTCCGCGTAACGTCGGCAAAACCGAGCGTGAGAAAGCGAAAAAAGGCGGTAACGGTAAAGCGGGCGGTAAGCGACGTCAGGCAGGTAAAAGAGTAAACTTTGAGCCAGACAGTGCTTTCCGTGGCGAGAAGAAACAGAAGCCCAAGGCGGCGAAAAAAGACGCTCGTAAAGCGAAAAAACCGTCGACCAAGACCCAAAAAATAGCGGCCGCGACCAAAGCGAAGCGCGCGGCGAAGAAACAGCAGGCGGAGTAATTTCCCCTCACCCTGACCCTCTCCCCAACGGGAGAGGGAAAATATTTATTACGAGAACCATCAATGAGTGAAATGATTTACGGCATCCACGCGGTGCAGGCCCTGCTGGAGCGCGCGCCGGAGCGTTTTCAGGAAGTTTTTATTCTGAAAGGGCGTGAAGATAAACGTCTGATGCCGCTGATCCACGCACTGGAAGCGCAGGGCGTAGTGATCCAGCTGGCGAACCGCCAGTATCTGGATGAAAAAAGCGAAGGTGCTGTACACCAGGGTATTATCGCGCGCGTGAAGCCAGGCCGTCAGTATCAGGAGAACGATCTGCCGGATCTGATCGCCGGGCTGGAGAACCCGTTCTTCCTGATCCTCGATGGCGTAACCGACCCACATAACCTGGGCGCGTGCCTGCGTAGCGCCGATGCAGCAGGCGTGCATGCGGTGATTGTGCCAAAAGATCGCTCCGCGCAGCTTAACGCTACCGCTAAAAAAGTCGCCTGCGGCGCGGCGGAAAACGTCCCGTTAATCCGCGTGACTAACCTGGCGCGCACCATGCGTCTGTTGCAGGAAGAAAATATCTGGATCGTAGGAACAGCCGGTGAAGCGGATCACACCCTGTACCAGAGCAAAATGACCGGCCGTATGGCGCTGGTGATGGGAGCGGAAGGCGAAGGTATGCGTCGTCTGACGCGCGAGCACTGCGATGAGCTGATCAGCATCCCAATGGCGGGCAGCGTATCGTCCCTGAACGTTTCCGTTGCGACGGGTATCTGCCTGTTTGAAGCGGTGCGTCAGCGCGGGTAGCCTGTTGTGCCGGGTGGCGGCTTCGCCTTACCCGGCCTACAAAAGCATGGTACCGTAGGCCCGGTAAGCGTAGCGCCACCGGGCAACAATCTCACTCCTCTAACGACCGTAAATGGTCATCCTTTCTCAGCGTCATCAGCGCGAAAATACTCACCACCGCCGTTGCCATCACGTAGTACGCCGGAATATCCAGATTGCCCGTCTCTTTAATCAGCCCGGTAATGATCAGCCCCGCACAGCCCGAGAAGATCGCATTCGACAGAGAATAGGCCAGCCCCAGCCCGGTATAACGCACGCGCGTCGGGAACATCTCAGACAGCATTGCCGGCCCCGGCCCTGCCAGCATCCCAACCAGACCCCCCGCAATCAGCACCACAATCGCTTTGACTGCCAGCGTACTGGATTCCGCCTGCAAAATTTTCAGCAGCGGCAGGGCGAGGATCAGCAGGAGCACGGTGGCGATAATCATCACCGTGCGCCGCCCGATCCTGTCGCTCAGCATGCCCGACGGAATGATCGTGAGCGCAAACCCAATGTTAGAAATCACCGCAATCAGTAACGCCTGGTTAAAACCGGTGTGCAGCGCAGATTGCAGATAGGTCGGCATAATCACCAGATAGGTATAACCCGCCGCAGACCAGACCATCACGCGGCCAATGCCCATCAGGATGGTTTTGAACGTGGCGGCGGTGCTGGCCTGAGTAACAACCGGTTTTTCCCGTTGCTGCACAAAGCTCGGCGTCTCTTCCATGCTCACCCGCAGCCATAGCGCGACCGCACCCATCGGCAGCGCCAGGAAGAACGGAATGCGCCAGCCCCAGTCGTGCAAGGCTTCAGGGGAGAGCAGGGCAGAGAGCAACGCGACAATGCCTGCGCCCGCTAACAGCCCGAGCGCCACGGTAAAGGACTGCCATGCCCCGTAAAGACCGCGCTTGCCGCGCGGGGCGAACTCCGTCATCAATGAGACCGCACCGCCATACTCACCGCCCGCGAACAGTCCTTGCAGAATACGCAGGAGCGTAACGATCAGCGGCGCGGCAATCCCGATACTGGCGTAGACCGGCACAATACCGATGGCAGCGGTGGCGAGCGTCATCAATACCAGCACTATAATCAGCGTCGGTTTGCGGCCAATCCTGTCGCCAATGCGGCCAAAGACCACCGCACCCAGCGGACGGAAGAAGAAAGCGATGGCGAACGAGGCCCAGGTGAGGATCAGGCTGGTGAGCTCCGCTTCCCCCTCAAGCTGGAAGAAGTTTCTGGCAATCACCGTTGCCAGAAAACCGTAGACCGCAAATTCATACCACTCGATGAAATTACCGATGGAGCCTGCAATTAATGCACGCTTGTGCGCATCCTGTTGCATAACGATCCTCACATAAACGGGGTAAGAATAAATTATTCAGCATTGGTGAAGTAATGAAATAGTTTATTCTTATGTTCTGTGAGCTATTTCACGAATGATATCAACACGATCGTCATCGTGTGACCCCCCTCCCATGCAGCGTGCATGCCCTCTGTCCATACTTACCTTTATTGCCAATGAAAGGAGGGAGACAGCATGCACTGGCAGACACATACCGTTTTTAATCAACCTGCACCGCTATCGAACAGCAACCTTTTTCTCTCTGATTGCGCCCTGCGCGATGCGGTAGCGCGCGAAGGGGCTGAGTGGGATGTGGATCTTCTTGCCAGCATCGGACAGCAGTTGGGTACGGCGGAGTCGCTGGAGCTGGGCAGGCTGGCGAACGTTAATCCGCCGGAACTGCTGCGTTATGACGCCACGGGAGCGAGGCTGGATGACGTCCGCTTTCATCCGGCATGGCATCTTCTGATGCAGGGGCTTTGCGCCAACCGGGTGCACAACCTGGCGTGGGAGGAGGAGGCGCGGAAAGGATCGTTCGTCGCCCGGGCCGCGCGTTTTGTGCTTCATGCACAGGTGGAGGCGGGAACGCTATGCCCGGTGACCATGACCTTCGCCGCCACGCCGCTGTTGCTACAGTCGCTGCCCAAACCGTTTCACGACTGGTTAACGCCGCTGATGAGCGATCGCTACGATCCCCATCTCGCACCGGGGGCGCAAAAGCGCGGCCTGCTGATCGGCATGGGGATGACGGAAAAGCAGGGCGGTTCGGACGTACTCAGTAATACCACCAAAGCAGAGAAATGCAGTGATGGCAGTTACCGGCTGGTGGGGCACAAATGGTTTTTCTCCGTGCCGCAGAGCGATGCGCATCTGGTGCTGGCGCAGGCGAAGGGCGGGCTTTCCTGCTTTTTTGTTCCGCGTTTTTTACCCGACGGGCAACGTAATGCCGTGCGCCTTGAGCGTCTGAAGGACAAGCTCGGTAACCGTTCAAATGCCAGCAGTGAGGCTGAGTTCCTTGATGCTTACGGCTGGCTGCTGGGCGAAGAGGGTGAAGGTGTCCGGCAAATTCTGAAGATGGGCGGGCTGACGCGCTTTGACTGTGCGCTTGGCAGCCACGGATTGATGCGCCGTGCGCTCTCGGTGGCGCTTTATCATGCCCATCAGCGGCAGACCTTCGGCAAAAATCTGATCGACCAGCCGTTAATGCGCGACGTGCTAAGCCGTATGGCGCTGGTGCTGGAGGGACACACGGCACTGCTGTTCCGACTCGCCCGGGCGTGGGACAACCGCACCGACCCGCAGGAGGCCGCATGGGCGCGGCTTTTCACTCCGGCGGCAAAATACAGCGTCTGCAAAGCGGGCATACCGTTTGTGGCAGAGGCAATGGAGGTGCTGGGCGGTGCAGGCTATTGCGAAGAGAGTGAACTTCCGCGGTTGTACCGTGAAATGCCCGTCAACAGCATCTGGGAAGGCTCTGGCAATATTATGTGCCTGGATGTACTGCGCGTGCTGGCGAAGCAGTCGGGCATTCTCGACCTGCTCGCCGATGATTTCGTGCAGGTCAAAGGTCAGGACAGGCACTTCGATCGCAGCTGGCGGCAGCTACAGCAGAAGCTGCGTAAACCGCAGGAAGCGCAGGGCAGGGAGATCGCGCGGCAGCTCTTTTTACTCGGGGCCGGAAGCCAGATGCTGCGGCACGCATCGCCGCCCGTGGCGCAGGCGTGGTGCCGCATGATGCTGGATACCCGAGGCGGCACGCTGATGAGCGAACAAGTGCAAACCGACCTGCTGCTGCGTGCCACGGGCCGGGTCGGTTAAGCTTTCAGCTGGAACAGGCTCACCAGCCGGGTGAGATGTGAACCCTTCTCGCGCAGCGTCTGTGCCGTCTGCTCGCTGCGTGAGATGCGATCGGCATTGATGTGCGATGCCTCACCGATGTGCGTCATCGCCAGATTCACCTGACCAATCCCCGCAGACTGCTCGCGGGAGGCGTGGTTGATCTCGGTGACAAGCTGGCTGATGTTATCGATATGAACAATGATGGCATCCATCGCCAGACGCGTCTGCTCAGACAGCGCATGGCCTTCGCTCACCTTGTTCAGCGTGTCGCCAATCAACTGTTCAATCTCTTTTACCGCATTGGCGCTGCGTGCGGCCAGGGCGCGCACCTCTTGCGCCACCACTGCGAAACCTTTCCCGTGCTCGCCCGCCCGCGCCGCTTCAACCGCCGCATTGAGCGCCAGGATATTGGTCTGGAAAGCGATGGACTCAATCACGCGGGTAATGTCTTCAATGCGTTTCGATGCATCACGAATATCATCCATGGTGGAAACAGCATGGGTCACCGTCTCTCCACCCTGATGCACCGCGCGTGAGGTTTCCCCCACCAGCTGCTGAGTTTGCTCCATGTTGGCGGCATTTTGCTGCACGGTGGCGGCTAATTGCTCCATGCTGGCGGAGGTCTCCTCAACGCTGCTGGCCTGTTTGTTGATCTGTTCAGAGATCTCGCCGGTGTCTGAAGCCAGCGCGTTAGTCCCCAGATGGATTTCGCTTGCGGCCTCGCGGACCTGCAACACAATTTTTTGCAGGCCGCCCCCGATCCCGTTGATGGCATCAATCAGCTGGCCGACCTCATCCTGGCGGATTACCGGCAGGCTGGCGCGCAGATCGCCTGCGGCATACTGCCGGGCAAGCGCGATCACTGCGCGTAGTGGGCGGGTTAGCATCCGGCGAATGAGGATAACGAACAGGCCCGCGAAGAGCGCGGATAGCACCACGCCCGCCATCAGGAAGCGATCGCGCAGCGTGGTGACGCTTGAAAGCAGTACGGCTTTATCCACTTCACCCACGATGGTCCAGTTCCAGCCCGGCAGCGGCGTGTAGGCAACTTTGAGCGTACGGCCATCTGCGCTCACGCGCTCCAGCGTGCCGGCTTTATCACTCAAAAGCTGCTGCTGTGTCGCCGTGTCCCAGTTGGGCAGTTTGCCCTCATCGCTGGCATGGAACAGATACTGTCCGCGCGTTTTGCCGCTGCTGCGATCCAGTACAAAGAAGTGGCCGCTCTCGCCCAGGCGACGGTTAAGGATTTTCTCGCGCATGATGTTCCACGAATGGGTGATGTCCACGCCGACAAAGATAATCCCGATAACCTGGCCTTCCGCATTTTTAACAGGCTGGTACTGCGTGATATAGCGCTTGCCGAACAGAAGCGCGAGGCCACGATAGACCTCCCCTTTGGTGACAGCCGCAAATGCCGGGCTGGTGGTATCAAGAACGGTTCCGATGGCGCGGTCGCCATTCTCTTTGCGCAGCGACGTGGCCACGCGGATAAAATCGTTACCGCTGCGGACAAACAGCGTCGAGATGGCGCCCGTTCGGCTCAGGAAGTCATCAGAAAGCGTATTGTTTTCATGCAACTCCGTTTCGCCGCCTTTCAGCAGAGGAACGGTAAGCCCGTTTATGGTCCGGCTCTGGCTGCTGTCGCTGTTCAGCGGCTGTGGCAAAAAGGTGGTGAACAGACGGGTATAGCTTTCAACCTCTTCGCTCAGGCTGGTGTTGAACATCTCTACCATATCCACCATGCCGGTGGACTGGTTATGCAGGTCTTCAACCGCAAGATCTTCAAGCTGCTGGCTGGCGTTGTGGCTCAACAGAAAAGTGAACAGCAAAAAAAGCGTGGCGACACTTGCACCTGTTAGCAGCGATAGCTTCGTGCCCAGACCTGCCCGGCGGAAAAAGGTGATCATAAATTGCTCATTATTGAAAAGTGATGGCTGTTCAACGGCAGAGCGAAGAGAACGTTTATCTGTTTAATGTAACTGAATGTTACATGTTTGTTTTTATTAAGTTTCGGGAGAGGTAAAAAATTTGCAAAATTGAAAAGCCACTAAAATTAAGTGGCTTTTATCGGAAGGGATTATGCATAAAGAATGGCCTGCACGCGCCAGTGATTAACATGGTTATCTTCCTGCATCTGGACGATGCGATACCAGGATGCGCCCTGTTCATCGGCCTTCAGGGCGACGACACGTTCAACGTCTTGCGGACTTCCCGTGATATTATTGACGGAGATCTGACCAATCTCGTTCAGGCCCGTGACGCAATCCGCGCTGGCAAATTCGGCCGACTGCGCCGTGGTGCTCAGCAGGCCCGCTGAAAGCAATAGCGTCGTTAAAGCAAGGGTTCGTTTCATCGTCAGCTCCTTTTCACGTGTCTCCGGTATCCGCCGGGCAATCCTTCGCGAATAAACTCATTTCCATTGTTGCTGGCATGGAGTTTATTGTGGACAGGAAAATGTCTACGGACGCAAAGCAGTGTAAAAGTCGTTCAAATGATGATGCTTACTTACGGTACAAAATTCCCTGGGCGTACCACTGTCCCGTAATAATGGTTTCATCAATCATCGTGATGACGTAATAATCTGCTTTTGCGGCAACTGCCTGTGCTTCAATTGCGTCTTCTGCATCATCCGGGGAACCACGAACCATCGCGGATACGGTACCCAGGCGTTGTAATCCTTCCGTCTGATTACGACGAATTTCCTGAGGATGATCGGTAACCGGCGGCGCCGGTTCTGGCGTACCCTGCAATATGGAACATCCGCTGAGCAGTGAGACCAGCAATAAAGCCGTAAGCCTGCGCATAAACCTGTCTCTTTTCCTGATAGCCATAGTGTAGTTGTCTGCGAATTTAGTTTTGGGGGAATGTTCCCGAAGTGTTATCTGGGACGAAGATTTCGAATGAAAATATCGTGAAACCGTAATCCAGCTCTCAACATTATGAATCATTCATCAGCACAGGATCGACAATGATTGAAATTGAAACTCGCCAGCTGAGTGGGCATGAAATCATCCATGCTTTTCCGGCTGGTAAAGATGAACAGCCGCTGCCGACGGTAGTTTTCTATCATGGCTTTCTCTCCTCGAAGCTGGTCTACAGCTATTTTGCCGTCGCGCTGGCGCAGGCCGGTTTCCGGGTGGTCATGCCTGATGCGCCGAATCATGGGGCACGCTTTACGGGCGATGAGCAGGCGCGGCTGGGGCTGTTCTGGCAAACGCTGCACGGCAATCTGACCGAGTTCGCCGGGCTGCGTGACGCGCTCTTGCAGGCCGGGCTGGTGGAGGGGAAACGGCTGGCGGTCGCAGGCGCATCAATGGGCGGAATGACGGCGCTGGGGATCATGGCCAGGCATCCGGAGGTGACGTCTGTCGCTTGCCTGATGGGATCGGGCTACTTTACGTCACTGGCAAAGACGCTGTTCCCGCCGCAGGCCCCTCAGGAGATTGAGGCCCTGTTGTCAGAATGGGACGTCAGCCATGCGCTTTCGCAGCTGGCCGATCGTCCGCTGCTGCTGTGGCATGGGGACGCCGATGACGTCGTATCGCCCGGTGAAACGTTCCGCCTGCAACAGGCGCTACAGCGCGAAGGGCTGGATAGCAATCTGACCTGCCTGTGGGGAGCAGGTGTCCGGCACCGTATTACCCCGGCCGCGCTGGAGTCAACCGTGGAATTCTTCCGTCAGCACCTTTAAACGCGCAGCACTGTGACACCCTGATACTCCAGCTTGCTGAGGATCTCGGGGTTGGCGTTTTTGCCGGTGATCACCATGCTGATTTGCTCGGCGCGGCTGAAAAGCATGCCGGCGCGTTCACCGACCTTGCTGCTGTCGACCAGCACCACCAGTTTGCCCACTACGTTAAGCATGTTCTGTTCTGCCATTGCGGTGAGCATATCGGTTTTATACAGGCCATCCGCCGTCAGACCTTTGCCGCTGGTAAACATCCAGTGCCCGGCGTAGAGGCTGTTTTCACTGTCCTGCGGGCTAAGGGTGATGGACTGGCTCTTGTTATACTGGCCGCCCATGATCACCACGCTTTCATGTTCCTGGTCAATGAGATAGTTGGCCAGCGGCAAATAGTTGGTGATGATTTGCACCGGCTTGCCGCACATCTCACGGCCCAGCAGAAACGCCGTCGAACCGCAGTTGATCACCACGCTTTCTCCAGGATTTACCAGCTGTGATGCCGCTCTGGCAATCCGCACCTTTTCATCGTGATTCTGCGCCTGGTGGATGTTCATCGGCGTCCAGCGTGGACGCTGCTGGCTGATGGCCTCTGCACCGTTGCGGACTTTTTTCAGCTTGCCGCTCTCATCCAGCTTGTTAATGTCCCGCCGCGCGGTAGCGGGGGAGATCCCTAAACGTTCGATCACTTTCTCGACGGTGATAAACCCTGTTTGCGCCAGGAGTTCCAGTAAAATTTGATGCCGTTGCGCTTCCGTCATGAGCTATTCCGATAAGAATTGATTTGAAAAGATGATATTTGAAATAGCGTGAAATTACTAAGATAAATATGACATCGCCAGACGCAAGGTCTGGCGATTGGGCCTCAGAATCAGAGGAAGGATTTGAACGGCAGATCGGGTTCAATCGTAAAGCAATCATCGAAACCACGCGGGTAGTGGTACTCAAGATTGTCTTTATCCAGCGGCCAGGTGAACTTGCCGCCAACCTGCCAGATGAATGGCTTGAAGCCATACTTGAGGCGGTCTTTTTTCATCTCCCACAGGACGCGGATCTCTTGCGGATCGGCCTGGAAGTTTGACCAGATATCGTGGTGGAACGGGATCACCACTTTGGTGTTCAGCGCTTCGGCCATACGCAGCATGTCTGCGCTGGTCATTTTGTCGGTGATCCCGCGCGGGTTTTCACCGTAAGAGCCAAGCGCCACGTCAATCTGATGCTCGTTACCGTGCTTCGCGTAATAGTTGGAGTAGTGGGAGTCACCGCTGTGATACAGGGAACCGCCAGGCGTTTTGAACAGGTAGTTCACCGCGCGCTCATCCATCCCGTCTGGCAGTACGCCTGCGGCTTTCTGGTCGGCAGGCAGGGTGATCAACGCGGTACGGTCAAAGGCATCCAGCGCGTGAATTTCAATGTCTTTGATTTTCACTACGTCGCCCGGCTTCATCACGATGCAGCGCTCTTTTGGCACGCCCCAGCCAATCCACAAATCCACGCAGGTCTGTGGCCCAATAAACGGTACGTCGTCCGCGCAGTTTTGCATTACCGCTGCCGCCACGTTCACGTCGATATGATCGTTGTGATCGTGGGTAGAGAGAACGGCGTCGATCTGGCGAATGGCAAAAGGATCAAGCACAAAAGGCGTGGTGCGCAGGTTCGGCTGGAGCTTTTCAACGCCGGCCATACGCTGCATCTGGTGGCCTTTTTTCATCAGTGGATTGCCGTGGCTCTGTTTGCCGGTGCCGCACCAGAAATCAACACAAATGTTGGCGCCGCCTTCTGATTTCAGCCAGATCCCGGTGCAGCCCAGCCACCACATCGCAAATGTGCCAGGAGCAACCTGTTCCTGCTCGATCTCTTCGTTCAGCCAGCTACCCCACTCCGGAAAGGTACTCAGAATCCATGATTCACGGGTGATGGTTTTCACTTTACTCATCGTTTGACTCCTGGGTTTAATCAAAAGTAATCATACTGTGATTTGTTATGATTAATGCTGGCACTGTTTGAATCGATTTGCAATGGCTGATTTGCGGAAAATTCCCCTCTCCATGTCACAGAAAAACAATTTTTACGTTGGTAAGATAACCACTATCAATGATTAATTCACTGAATTATAAGGATTAATTTATTTGTTTTCATCGTTAGTGAAAATCATTACTAACAACGTGGAAATAAATTGCGTGATCCGTCACAAATAATCAAATGCAATCTTGTGATGATTATTTGTGATTAATAGAGTGATGACACCAACCACACAGGGATTGCCCCTCGTGTTCTCTTTTTCTGGAGAGAGTTATGGAGATCCTCTACAACGTCTTTACCGTTTTCTTTAATCAGGTAATGACCAACGCCCCGCTGTTGCTGGGTATCGTGACGTGCCTGGGGTACATCCTGCTGCGCAAAAGCGTCAGCGTGATTATCAAAGGCACCATCAAAACCATCATTGGTTTTATGCTGTTGCAGGCGGGGTCTGGCATTCTGACCAGCACGTTTAAGCCGGTTGTTGCCAAAATGTCAGAGGTATACGGCATTAACGGCGCCATCTCTGACACTTACGCGTCCATGATGGCCACCATCGATCGCATGGGAGATGCGTACAGCTGGGTTGGGTATGCGGTACTGCTCGCGCTGGCGCTGAACATCATTTACGTGCTCCTGCGCCGCATTACCGGTATACGCACCATCATGCTCACCGGGCACATCATGTTCCAGCAGGCGGGGCTGATTGCCGTTTCTCTCTATATCTTCGGCTACCCAATGTGGACCACCGTCATCTGTACGGCAGTGCTGGTCTCGCTTTACTGGGGCATCACCTCCAACATGATGTATAAGCCAACGCAGGACGTTACGGACGGCTGTGGCTTCTCCATCGGTCACCAGCAGCAGTTCGCCTCCTGGATTGCTTACAAAGTTGCGCCGTACCTGGGCAAAAAAGAGGAGAGTGTTGAAGACCTCAAATTGCCTGGCTGGCTGAATATCTTCCACGACAACATCGTCTCCACGGCAATTGTGATGACCATCTTCTTCGGTGCCATCCTGCTCTCCTTTGGCATTGACGTGGTGCAGGCGATGGCGGGTAAAACCCACTGGACGGTCTATATCCTGCAAACCGGTTTCTCCTTCGCGGTGGCCATTTTCATCATCACCCAGGGCGTGCGTATGTTCGTCGCTGAACTGTCGGAAGCGTTTAACGGCATCTCCCAGCGCCTGATCCCTGGCGCGGTGCTGGCGATTGACTGTGCGGCTATCTATAGCTTTGCGCCAAACGCCGTCGTCTGGGGCTTTATGTGGGGCACCATCGGCCAGCTGATTGCGGTCGGCATCCTGGTGGGCTGTGGCTCCTCAATCCTGATTATTCCTGGCTTTATCCCGATGTTCTTCTCCAACGCCACTATTGGCGTATTTGCTAACCACTTCGGCGGATGGCGCGCAGCGCTCAAGATCTGCCTGGTGATGGGCATGATTGAAATCTTCGGGTGCGTGTGGGCGGTCAAGCTCACCGGCATGAGCGCCTGGATGGGCATGGCGGACTGGTCAATTCTGGCGCCGCCGATGATGCAGGGCTTTGCGTCCGTCGGGCTGGTCTTTATGGCCGTCATCATCCTGATTGCCCTGGCTTATATGTTCTTCGCTGGCCGTTCGCTGCGGGCTGAAGAAGATGCAGAAAAACAAACAGCAGAAGTGTCTGCTCATTAAGGAGTTTCGATTATGACCGTACGTATCCTGGCTGTGTGTGGCAATGGGCAAGGTAGCTCCATGATCATGAAGATGAAAGTGGACCAGTTTTTAACCCAGTCAAACATTGACCACACGGTGAACAGCTGCGCAGTGGGTGAATACAAAAGTGAACTGAATGGCGCGGACATCATCATCGCCTCAACGCACATTGCCGGCGAGATTAGCGTGTCGGGCAACAAATACGTGGTAGGCGTACGCAACATGCTGTCGCCTGCGGATTTCGGACCAAAGCTGCTGGAAGTGATCAAAGAACACTTCCCACAAGACGTGAAGTAAGGATGCCACATGAAACTACGTGATTCGCTGGCAGAGAATAACTCCATCCTTTTACAGGCCGAAGCCAGTACCTGGCAGGAAGCGGTGAAGCTGAGCGCTGAGAGATCCCCTCATAATTTCCCCAAAGCGTAACCATGTGTGAATAAATTTTGAGCTAGTAGGGTTGCAGCCACGAGTAAGTCTTCCCTTGTTATTGTGTAGCCAGAAT